>JBGPGQ010000270.1:0-4639 GCA_041483995.1 Bacteroidota bacterium | reverse complement strand
GGTTGTGCCCACATGAACTGGCTTAAGGAAGCCACGATTAACAACACTCTGGCCACACTTCGCATTGATCTCCTCCCAGTAGATATTCTGTTCATAGTGTTGTGAAACAGGTTATGTCGTGCTTTAGTCTTTGCTCCAATAGCGCAGGAAATCAATTAACAGGCGAACCCCGACACCTGAGCCACCCTTGGGCGCATAATCCTGTGCTTCCTCCAGGATGGCCGTTCCTGCGATATCAAGATGCACCCATTTGTAATTGCCGATGAATTTCTTGAGAAACATTGCCGCTGTAATTGCACCACCCCAGCGAGGTCCCACGTTCTTGACGTCAGCAACATCGCTCTTAATCAACTTTTCATATTCATCGAACATCGGTAGTTGCCAGACTCGTTCATACGTTCGTTCACCGGACAACTTCAGCCGGTGCATCATTTCGTCGTTGTTTCCCATCATGCCTGTTGCGTAATTACCGAGCGCCACAACACAGGCGCCGGTGAGTGTCGCGAGATCGATCACAACATCCGGTCTGTACCGAGACGCGTAGGACAATGCATCAGCCAGTATCAGCCGACCCTCCGCGTCCGTGTTATCCACTTCCGATGTCTTACCGTTGTAATGAGTCAGAATGTCGCCGGGTTTCATCGCCGCACCACCAAGAAGGTTTTCTGTTGCCGGGACAAGACCAACGATGCGTACGGGCAGCTTCAGGCGCGCGGCTGCCTGCATCGTCCCGATCACCGCTGCCGCTCCTGACATATCCATCTTCATTTCTGCCATGTTTGCAGAGGGCTTGATCGAAATACCGCCCGAATCGAACGTAACCCCTTTCCCGACAAGTACCACAGTACCCAAACGAGAATTCTTTCCCTTATGTTCCATAACGATGAACCGAGGAGGCTTTGCGCTGCCTTGTGCTACCCCCAGTAGTCCTCCCATACGCAGTTTTCGTATTTTTTTCTCATCAAATACGGTCACATTAAACTTGTACTTTCGACCTGATTCTCTTGCGCGTCCTGCGAGAGAATCAGGGTAGATTTCATTGCCAGGAGCGTTTTCGAGGTCGCGCGCAAGATAGGTTCCTTCACAAATAACCTGTGCAATGTGTACTCCTTTGGCTATCTGTTTCGCCCGAGATTTGTTTTCGCTGATGAATGTTACTTGCTTTACGGTGTTCCCTTTTTTGAGCTCACGCGAAAAGTACTTGTCGTACGCATACAATCCTAATGCCGCACCCTCCGCAAGAGCGATACCGATGTTCCCCCAAACCGAATCACCGAAATCACTGGTTGTCTTTGCGATTATATCGGGATCGGGTTCGAGCAACGCGATTGTTGTTGCCTTCTGGTCGGTTCCAGCCTTTGCTGCCCATGCACTTGCCCGACGCAATTGTTCAAGCGACAGTTTCTCAGCTTTTCCGAGTCCGAGAAGAAGAATCCTTTTCGATGCGGAGTTGAGAGGATAAAGCATGAGCCTTTCCTGCTCTTTGCCTGAGAAGATACCGGCATCAAGGGGAGCGGAGATCCCCTTCAACCGCGTTTTGATATTTTTGATCTGACGTTTGTAGATATTTTTGTCCTCGAAAACGAAAACCGTCAGCATATCGGCTTTGGTTTTTGTTAGCGTGGTATACTTTGATTGTAACGTGACCATATTGAGAGTTTCTTTCCGGTGATGGTATATTGTATTCGGTATTTAGTCAGGAAACGTATTGTGCAGCGGCTTTGATTACCTGATCTTTTACGTTTGCAAGCGTGCCTCCGTGAAGTCGAGCTCCGGCAGCGTTCTTATGCCCGTTTCCGCCAAACAATTTTGCAAGTTCATTGATCGGGATGTTTCCTTTCGATCTGAAACTGATTTTGATTCCATCGTTGAGTTCAAGAAAGAGAATGCCGGCGACCACACCAGCAACGCTCATTGGATATGTGGTGAAGTTGTCAGTATCCACTTCGTTGGTGGCAGTTCGTTGTAGTATCTCCCGTGTTACAGTAATATGTGCAAGCCTGCCCCCAAATTCTGTTTTCAGGCTTGAAAGCGCTTCACCAAGCAACTGAATGCGGCCGGCGGACCATTGCTCGTACACTTCGTGGTAAATCTTGACCGGGTCTGCTCCGCATTGAATAAGATGCGCCGCGATCGCATGGGTCTCCGGATCAACACGCGGATACCGGAACGATCCCGTGTCGGTCATGATTGCGCAATACAATGCCTGTGCAACGAGAGGGGAGATACTCGAATCATCCAGTTTCACAAGCAATTGATAGATAATCTCGCCGGTAGATGTTGCGTCGGCGTCAATCACGTAATGTTCCGCAAAGTCTGATGGATCCAGATGATGATCAATGCAAATCTTCACTGCATTGCTTTCGGTGACAAATTGCTGCATTGTTCGCAGTCGCTCAGCGTGGTTCGTGTCAAGAATTATGATCACCTCAACCTGTGCAATGGTGGTGGCATCACGTACAGGGTCGAACTGTGTGATGCGGCTGTTGGGATCGAGAAAAAGATACATATCGGGGGTGGCGCTGTGATTAAGAATGGATACCGATTTCCCCTGGGTTGCAAGCCATTCCGCGAGCGCGATCTCCGAGCCAAGTCCATCGCCGTCGGGATTAACATGGGTGGTAAGAACAAATGTCTGGTGTTTACGAAACAATGGGAGAACAGCTTCAATCGCCTGAGTCATGCACCTGTAGAGTATTATTCAAGAATGCAACAAATATACAGAACTGCTGAACAACAAGAAAGGGAAGCTCGCCAAGGCAGGAAACAGAAATGCCTCCACGTACAGTGAAGGCATTTCCTATGGGTTGGTAAACTTCCGAAGTCCTACTGTATTACCCAGGTCTCGTCACCGTCCAGAAGTTTCTGGAGGTTTCCTTCGCCCTTTTTGCTCTTTGCCTTGGCGATCTGATCACGCATTGCTTCCTCATATGTGAAGCGTTCAGTTGCAAGAAACACCCCCATTGCGCGGGGCAATTGGCTATTGTGAATCATGTTTGCAAGAATAAAAGCAAGCGTGGAATCGTTCTCGTTGTGTACGAGGAGATCGTTCACTGAAAACTTCCCATCGTTAATGGACACTGATTCTGGCGTAAACCCATTCAAACGGATGCCCTTGTCTTTTGCCTTGCCGTACACGAGTGGTTTTCCATGTTCAATGTACACCACGTTATCATCTCGTGTTTCTTTTTCCGTGTAAGCGAAAAAGGCGCCGTCATTGAACACATTGCAGTTCTGATAAATCTCGACAAATGAGGTACCGTGGTGTTTCTCTGCCCGGCGGACCATTTCCTGTAAATGCTTTGGGTCTCTATCCATTGCCCGCGCAACAAGTGTTGCCCCGGCGCCAAGTGCAAGCGAGACTGGTACGAATGGGTAATCCACGGAACCCATGGGGGTTGACTTTGTAACCTGGCCAACGATAGAAGTCGGTGAGTATTGACCCTTGGTGAGACCGTAGATTTCATTGTTGAACATGAGAACTTTGATATTTAAGTTACGTCGGAGCATATGAATCATATGGTTCCCCCCGATGCTCAAACCATCGCCATCTCCCGTTGCAACCCAAACCTGCAAGTCCGGATTTGCCATTTTGACTCCCGAAGCGATTGCCGGTGCTCGTCCATGAATGCCATGAATTCCAAACGTATCCATGTAATACGGGAACCGGCTGGAGCATCCAATACCGGAGATCATCACGTAGTCTTCCTTTTTGTGTACAAACTCAGGAAGTACGCGTTGCACCTGGGCAAGTATGGAATAGTCTCCGCAGCCCGGGCACCATCGAATGTCCTGATCAGATTGAAAATCCTTAACAGTCAGTTTTACGGGTGCCGCAGTACCTTCGACAATTGTGTCAGACATGATTTCCTCCGACGATTGAAACGATTTTCTCCTCAATTTCTTCTGAACGAAGAGGTAGCCCTCGTACCATGTTAAACCCGACGGCCGGGATGAGGTACTTCGCGCGCAACAACTTGATGAGCTGTCCGTTATTTATTTCCGGGACAAGAACGTGTTTGAACTTGTACAAGATTTCGCCGAGATCGCGCGGAAATGGGTTGATATAGCGCAAATGAACCTGGGAAACCGAATACCCTTTTTGTTGGGCACTTGTTACAGCGCTCTTGATAGAACCATAAGTGCTTCCCCAACCGACAACAAGCAAATCTCCTTCCTGATCACCTTCAACCAATTGCAGGGGAACATCATTCGCAATGCGCTCAATTTTTGCGGCTCTCATCTTTACCATGAAATCATGGTTGTCAGGATCGTAGCTGATATTGCCGGTGATATGTTGTTTTTCAAGTCCACCGATACGATGTTCGAGACCCGGCGTTCCTGGAATGGCCCATGGTCGCGATAGGGTAGCTTCATTGCGTGAGTATGGCTCGAATGTGGCAGGATTTTTTGCAAACT
The DNA here is from genome assembly GCA_041483995.1 of Bacteroidota bacterium. Taxonomy (GTDB): domain Bacteria; phylum Bacteroidota; class Ignavibacteria; order UBA10030; family UBA6906; genus JBGPGQ01. The sequence goes on along the minus strand of JBGPGQ010000270.1, from coordinate 220 downwards.
CCACCGGAATCTCCGGAAGTTTGTCGACTTCGGGAATCATCCACGGTTCGGCCCCGTTGGCAAGGTAGCCGTCTGTCAAGCAAATCACCGGCGTCATAAACTTGATTGCGATGCGAGCTGCCTCGTACGCAGTTGAAAAACAGTCTGCGGGCGTTGAAGCTGAAAGAACGCACAGGGGAGATTCACCGTTTCGCCCATGCACGGCTTGCAGCAGATCGGC
>JBGPGQ010000269.1:0-4650 GCA_041483995.1 Bacteroidota bacterium | reverse complement strand
ATCCTGCATGGTGAGTTCGTACACATCCCATTGCTGCGCTGACACGGGAGGCGTCTGGAGCGTGACCTGTGCACTTGCCTTATAGGCAAGGAGAGCACAGAGTATGATCAAGCCGACTAATCTTCTCACGGGATTTTTCTTGAGATATTATTATGAAAAAAGCAATTGCACATAACGTTCAAGTAACCACGCCGTGCCGCACTACACGCACTTCTATCAAATGAGTGCGGCGTGGAGCGAACACTATTTGAATTCGCTCCAACATGCTTTACCTCAGCCTTTGCAAATGGGTGAGCGCCGATTGTGTCTGCTGTTAGCCGCAGTTGTTTTGCTTGAATTACGGTTTGGGAAGTGAGAGAAGGCGTTTAGCGATACTTTTACTCACATCCCACAGCATCTTTGCGTCATCTTGTAGTAACCTGATTCCGTGCGAACGTTCTTTGTAAGGATGAACATAGTTTCGATAGTCGCGCAGGACAGTCCCCACGTCCTTGACCGTTTGAGAGATCCATTTTAGTTCGTTCGCAACCTCGATATAATTCTTGAGAGTCCATTCATTCAGAGGAAGAGCCTTCCCAGCTTTGTCTTTAGGGGCGGCGGCGGCGGTGAAGACTTTGGACTTGTCCGATAGTTGATTGATACGCGACAGTAGCAAAGCTTCCAATAAACCACCCATCATTACAGTTGCCGCCAAAGGTGCATTCGAAGAAACACAGGTTGAACACTCTTGCCAGCGTCGAGTTAAAATTGCTTGCATTTCCACATCCCCAATTAGCGTGGAGAAATCAGGTGGCTCTTCACTTGCGATGGAAGCATCGGCATCAGCGAGGAAAATAATGTTTTGAGTTCGCAGGTCGAGTAGTAATTGGTGTAGGCCCTTAAGAAGTTTGTCGTATTTTACACGTGTGGTTTGTTTGTCTCCATACGTAAGCAAAAGATTATAGGAGTTGTCTACATCTGCCAGCTTGTTACTCCCGAGAGGAGCGACAATGAATGCTCGGTGTTTCTTGAACCAAGAGAAGGCGGTTGCCTTTACAAACGCACGCTCCTCGGGACTGTAGACTTGGTTAGACGAAGCTCGTTTAAGGCTTCCTCGGAGCCTGTCTATCTCGTTAAGAGAGGTCTCGAGAGCTATTTGAGCACTCATCGTTTTATCCGCGACCTAGCTCGCTTTGCAGGACGCGCCTTGCCTGCCTCTGGAAGGGTCATTGCCACTAAATTCTCACCGACTGAATTGATAACATAAGTACCCCGTTCCGAACCCTTGTCGAGCAATCCAGCGTGTTGGGCATTAACGAGAGTTTGTTCAGCCTTCTTCGGCCTATCCCAATCAGCCATTCTGCAAGCATTCAAGAGATCATCTTTTGTAATGGCGTCCTTTCTTTGGTTCTCGGGCGCTTCAAACCGATAGTAATAGGCAACTGCTGCCGCAAGCTGACGTTCACTCGTAGGTTGTTTGACATTCAGGAACGACTTAACATCAGTTGGTGGCCGGCTTGATGGCAACGATGATCGTTCTTGGTCAACCGCCAAAGTACTTATTGGCTTGTCTTGAGTACTCGAACTAACCCACAAGCCTAACTTCTCTCTTGCCCATCGGAGAATTCGCTCTTGTTCCTTTGGTTCGAATCCTTCGAGGGTTTTGACGATCGTTCGAACAGCATCAAGGTCGTCTGCTGAATGTGGCATGTTTGCTCCTTATTGTGTTGTAGTTTGAAGTTCCATATACTCAGTGTCTAAAGCAAAACAATTGCGCCTAACTACTGGCTTAACGCAACAGTTGCGTGCTTACGCGATCTGTGCGCGATATACGCATATGTTGCGTTTATTCTTTTTGTGTCTGACTGAGAGCCTGGTTGGAAGAACGTCCTAGGGATGAATAAAAGAAAGGTTACAGCGGCAATGTAGCCGTCGTAAATACGAAAGTCAAGCAGAGTTTACGAGATGTCGAGAAAAGGCCGAGGGTGCGGTGTTTTTTCGAGTTCTCAATAGCTGCTAAAGGCGGGGGAGGGTACTCGGTACACGGGAGGCATACTCGTCGAACTCCTTGCCGAACGTTTCTCGCAGCAGCTTCTCCTCGCATCGCACACGAAGCATTGTGCCGGCCCAGAAGATAATTGCAGCGGGCAGAAGAACCATCCAGTGGCTGATCGCCAACCCTGTTGCGAGCATCATGCCGAACATGCCGGTGTAAATCGGATTGCGTACGAATCTGTAGGGACCTTCGCTTACCAACTTGTGACCTTCCACTATGCGGGCTGCGACACTCCATTGCTTTCCGAGTGTCCGCACGGCAGCAAGCACAAGCCACACAGATGCAATTGCGAGTGAAACGGTGAGCACGGCAATAATAACTTCGAGCCACGCAGGCATGGGGAAGAGAGGAGTAAACAGCGGGCGCTTTATGGACCAGACTGCTGCATAACCAACAGACTCCAGCACAATGCCGAACATTGCCATCTTCTCCCGCTTTTGTTCTGCGGCGGCAGGCGGCTTTTTCCGGAACAGAAATATTCCGGCAAACACAAGCCAACAGAGTATCACAGCGGCAAACACCGCCGTAGGCAGCATCTCAAGATTTATCGTCATTGTTTGCTGTGCCTGTATTTTATGACCCGCATTTTCTCAAGCGTCACCAATCCTTCGGTAACAGTTTCATCGATGAAAGGCATGAGTTTGTTGATGTTCTCTTCCGTATCGACAATTTCTATCACCATCGGCAGGTCGACGGAAAGCTCAAGCAGCTTTGCCGTGTGAATGCGGCTATCGGCGCCAAAGCCCATCACGCCCTTCAAGACCGTTGCGCCCGCCAGGTTCAGCGCTCGTGCCTTGAGTACGATCTGTTCGTAGAGAGGCTTTCCTTTGTAAGGGTCGCTCTCGCCAATGAACACTCTCAGGAGTAAAGCGTCTTCAGGAAGTTTCATGGGATCACCCTTGGGAGAATAATTTGAGGACCGATCTCGAAAAGTAAATGCCAATCACAACGAGAGCGATGCCGAGAAGATTACTCGCAATGATGTTCATGGACGCAAGGCGGAACTCGCCTTCTCTCAAGAGGCTCACCGTCTCGAGGCTGTATGTGGAGAAAGTAGTGTATGCACCGATGAACCCGATGGTAACAAAGCTGCGCCACTCGCTCGGGATAATTGCGGTATCAAAGAACTCGACAAAAACTCCAATGAGAAAGCACCCCGTGAGATTGATAAGCAACGTGCCCCATGGGAATGTTCCGTTGGATACATGATAGACGAATGTCGAGAGACCGTATCGCGCGATCGCACCGAGTGAACCGCCGACCGCAATAAGCAGGACTTGCTGCATTCAAATATTCCTTTCTCGTTACAGTAGGAGTTATCAGACCCTCGCGGGACGGTCCAAGGCGAACTCCATCGCCCATACTACTCTGTCTTTTGTGCTATGAGTGTTTGCTGGTAAACGTTTTGATTGTAGATTTCGACTATGGAGAGACCGTGTTCTGACAGAATACGCCGGACAACTGATATGTCATAGGCAACTGCGGCCTCCGGGTATCGGAGATTTTCCACGTAACAGTTATCAAGCGCGTGTGAAAAAGTCCACCGGTCGCCTGTTTTTGTTTTGACGAAGTCCATCAGAAAAAGAGTCATGTGAAGGTAGCCGCTATTGGCAAGAACTCTCTTACTTTGAGCAATATATCGATTGAAGTCCTTAAAGAGGAGATGGCTGAACAGGGAAACAGACACAATCAAAGAGATGGTTGCATCATGAGCGGGGAATTCATAATCGTCGGCGGGCTTGCCTTTCGGGTTGTACACGGCGCTGAATATGTTTGCATGATGGAAATGAAATTTCCCGTTCTGCAAATGTTGTTGACACCAGTGTATCATATCCTCATCAACATCCTGGCCGATATACGTCCCCCGTCCCTCCAGATACTGTGAAAGCGCAATCGCGTTCCGTCCGCAGCCGCATCCAAGCTCCAGGATCGCGGAGTCCGGCCTCAGGTACTGTCTGACGCTGAGTTCGTCAACAATGCTCTTGCCCGCATCGATGAAAGATTGATGGTTGCGAAGAATAGTATTGCCGACACCGATTCTCATTCTCAGCGAAGCAGGAGGGAGGTGCGCCCACTCCGGGTGTTTCCGCTTGATGAAGCCGTCTCCAATATCCAACAGGGGAGCGATCGGAGTTCTGGCCAATACCGGCATTGATGGGATAAGTTTTCTGAGCAGCTTGTCTTTCACAGCAGCTTCAGGTCTTTCAGGATTTGCAGCGTTATGTCAATCCGAGCCTTTGCAAAGTTCGGGTTGTTCCCTAAACATTGGATGCAGGTTGCAAAGAAATACACGTTGTCCTTCGTTTCTAGGTAACCAACATACCAGCCGATGTTCTCGTTCTCTTGCGAGTGCCAGCCCGTCTTTGCCCGCAGCGTGTAGCTGGAATCGTTCTGGACAATGATGATTTTCTTGACGATGTCCAGTGTCCGTTGTGAAAATGGAAGCTTGTTTGCGTACAGGCTTTTTAAGAAATCAATTTGTTGCTCAGGTGTAACGCGTAACCCGCCCGTCAGCCAGAACCGGTCAATGCCTCCTGATGTGTCTCTGTTTCCGTACCCGGCTTTGTCGAGCCAGTATTTCATTCGTTTTCCACCGACCCGTCGGGCAAGTTCCT
>JBGPGQ010000268.1:0-4679 GCA_041483995.1 Bacteroidota bacterium | reverse complement strand
CTGTGGATGTCTATCTCCAGAAACAGTCTTCGAATCTTGCCCGCCCCATATTTGATCCTTCCCGAACGATGGTAACCGGGACAGAAAAAGGGAATCAGCCCTCAGGCGGAGGAGGACAGACTGTTTTTCAGGCGCAGATACAAAAGCAGAATGTATCCAAAACTCAGATTACTTTTCTCTCAGCGATGGATTTTAATCTCCCCGCAGGAGTCGGTGCAACACTTGCATCCGGCGAAATCTTCGGCGAGATCGGGGCACTGAGCGGCTGGCCGCAGTCAGTTACGGCCCGCACGACTTCGGAATGTGAATTGGTGCAGATCCGCGTCCCCGCGCTCCGTATGATGCGTCGGAAATCCGCTGCTCTGAAAACCCGTCTCGACAAATTGTACAGAGATCGATCGCTGTTCTCCCAGCTCAAAGCAACACCCCTTTTCCGTGAGTGCGACGATGCTGTAGTGCAGGCGCTTGCTCAAAGAGTGGAATTGGTGTCATGCGATCCTGATCGAATCATCACAAAGGAAGCTGATCTTGTCGATGCGTTTTACATGGTTCGCTCCGGTTTCGTGAAGCTTTCTCAGAAATTGGGTGAAGGCCAGATCGTTGTTTCGTATCTGTCAAAGGGAATGACGCTCGGCGAAACCGAACTCTTGGTTGAAGGAACAAACGGTTGGGTGTGTAGCGCATCGTCAAAGGAGTACTGTGAGCTTGTGAAGATTGCACGGGACGATTTCCACAAAATCATCAAGCAATTTCCAGGGATTGAAAAGTCACTCTGGCAGTCCGCCGTCTCCCGTATCAAAGAGGCCGGTTACAGCAGGAAGAATATTCAACAGTCGGAGTTTATCGACACTGCGTTGACCAAGGGCTTGGTTGAAGGGAACAGCATCCTTGTCATCGATTTGAATGTGTGTACACGTTGTGACGATTGTGTCCGTGGCTGTGCTGAGACGCATGGCGGCATACCGAGGTTTGTTCGTGAAGGAGAGAAATACAAAGACTTCCTTATCACAAGAGCCTGCTACCATTGTGAGGACCCGGTCTGTCTCGTCGGCTGCCCGACGGGAGCGATTCGCCGAACGGATGTTGGCGACGTTGTTGCAATTTCCGACCCACTTTGCATCGGTTGCCAAAGCTGTGCAAACAATTGTCCGTATGATGCCATTGTCATGCATGACACGGGTGGAACGTGGCCGGAGAATATGATCCCGGAAGGATTGCGCGGTAAGCAGCGTCAACTTGCGACGAAATGCGATCTTTGCTACACGTCGGAAGAAGGCCCCGCCTGCGTAAACAGTTGTCCGCATGGATGTGCAATGCGCGTTGGTAGTCTGGAAGAATTCCAAAGAGCCATGGTACGGGAGTGAATGATTGATGAATTTCAAGCCATTATTTGATGTAAAGCGTTGGGTTCAATCTCCCCGTTGGTTCTGGTCATTTGTAATTGTCACGACCGGGTTTCTTGTACTGTATCTCTTGAATCTAATCCTCTCAGAAATCAATGCAGGCAACTGGTGGGGAATCACGTACGGTACAACCGCAACTCTTCTGATGGTTGGCGCGGCGCTTCTGGGTGTTCGCAGAAGAACGATGAAAATGGCGGCGAAACGGAACCTGGGAAAATCACGCGCATGGTTACAGTTTCATCTTTATGCTGGCATGCTGTCGCTATTGCTTGTGTTCATGCATAGCGGCTTCCATATTCCTTCCGGTTCCATGAACTGGTGGCTCTGGTTTCTTTCACTCTGGGTGACTGTGAGCGGTTTGTTTGGAGTGCTCCTACAAAAGGTGATTCCGCGTGTACTCGGATCCGGGCTGACGATTGAAGTTATGTATGAGAGGATTCCTGAACTTGTCACTCAGATACGCGAAGCGGCGGACAAGCTCATCGAAACATGTACCGATCCAGTCAGGGACTTTTACCGGAAGAATGTGTCGGCTTTTCTTGCAACGCCTGAATCGCGGTTGATGTATTACATTGACATTACGGGCGGTATCCAGGCACGCATGCGCCAGTTTGACTACCTTCGCCGTGTCCTCTCGGTGGAGGAAAAGGAAAAGTTGGACCGATTGGAATCACTGTACAGAACCAAACTTGAAATCGACGCGCACTTCACACTACAGAAAACACTGCGGTGGTGGCTGTATACGCACGTGCCCGTATCGCTGGTATTGCTCGTTCTGATTGCACTGCATCTGTACGCTGTGTTGTACTATTGAGACTATTAGGTAACGATGACGCCACAGGATAAAGAGACACGGAAAAAAGGAACGTTCGGCAGTATCGGGCTTGCGGTGACGAAAAAGTACATCTTCCCCGCCAGCCGCAAACGGATGATGTTGATTGGTGCCGTTGCTTGTGTGGCGTTGGTCATCTATTTTTTACTCAATTCGTTCTTCCTGAGTAACAGCTTCGTCTCCACAGGCCCCCTCTCATCGAACCATGCAACCTTTGAAACGGACTGTGCAAAGTGTCATAGATCATTCAAGGCTGTGTCGAATGCAAAATGCTCTACATGTCACGAAAAGAGCGGCGACAAAAAAGGTATCTATTCTTTTGCGGCCCACTATGTCTATAGGTCAGGCGATGCCGTCCGTGTCAGTGCCGCACATGAGAAACATAAGGGCGATGAGATTCCATGCGCATCCTGTCATCCCGAGCACAGCGGCAGGGAGGAAATCATTACACAGGTTCCTGACGCGAAGTGCATTCAGTGTCATCGCTATGGTTCGTTCAATGATGCGCATCCACAGTTCGAATTTGCTCGCAACCGGTTACCTGACGACTCAACGCTGATCTTCACACATATCAAACACACAAAGCTCGTCCTTGAAAAGATTCAAAAGGAAACCGGCAGTGTGTACGTGGAGAAAGCGTGCCTGTACTGTCATAACCCTCAACCTGACGGAAAAAACTTCAAGCCGCTGGATTTTGATGTCCAGTGTGCAGACTGTCACTTGACGACGGCTTCGGAGACCCCGTCGCTTGCCGTGAAGGATCCCCGCAATCCCGCAGTGCCCGGAGTTGAAACGCTGGAGATGATACAGAAACGGCGTGGGCCCGGCACCCTCTGGGCGTTTTACACAAGTCCAAATGAGTTCACGGTGAAGGGGGGTGGCAAGATCGCCAAGTCACCTGTATATCACAAGGATCCGTGGATATTGGAGAACTTGAAATTGATCCGGCAAATTCTCTATACCGATTCCGGTCTTGCCGATTTGTTGAAAGCTTCGGGAAAACTATCGAGTGGTAAGGATAACCGGGCATACAGGGAGGCAATCCAGACGCTGCGCGACTATGTCACGGGTCTGCGATCGCGACCTGAGCCTGAAATTCAAGCTGATTTGGCGCGGATCGATTCTCTGCTGCGTGTAGCAACGGAAAGACTCAACGATCCATCGTACCAACTTTCTGATTCGTTGTTTAACCCAACGTTGCGCGTTGAAAACCCGGACCTAACGGCAGCGCAAAAGCAGGAGTTTCAGGACTTTGCCTTGAAGTTAACGAAGCCCTGTCTTCAATGCCATGTTGTTTCGAACGCTTCTCTGTTGCGTGTAAATCAGGATCAACGGGTGTTACACAGGGCGGAGTTCAATCACCGTGCGCATATTCTGGACCGTCGTTGCCTGGAGTGTCATGTGGAAATTCCAATTGCCGACGCTCTGGATGCGAACACAAAAATCGATATATTGAAGGACAAGACGTCGATACAGAATGTTCCGAAAAAAGAAAACTGCGTCGAATGCCATACGTCTACGGCGGCGTCCAACCGATGCGTGACGTGTCACTTTATGCACCCGAACAAGGAAAACAGGGGAAGCTTGCAGTTATTTGTGGATGTACGATGAACGCCAGACTCTTTTGCAAAACCGGACAGCTCGCGGGCGCCGAGTACGAGATCACAAGTGAAGCAACCATAGGGAAAAGCACCGAGAACACCATTCAGCTTTATCCGACAATTATCTCGGGTGAACATGCGCGTATCTTCTTCGACACAAAGAAGAACTGTTATTTTTTGGAGGACTTGCGCAGCCGGAATGGAACCAAGCTGGATGGTGTACGAGTGACCGGCAAGGAACGTCTTGACCGCCTTAACGTTATCACCTTTGCGGGCAAATTCGATTTTGTTTTTCAAGTTGTGGATGAAAAAGAGTCGAAGCCCAAATCAAAAGCACCGCCCACTCCGGTCCACAAAACTGTTCTGAGTGATGACTTTGCACCGATCCCGGTCATGCAGGTAAAGCCTGAGCCCGCGAAAGGAGCAAAGACTATGATTGATGATGGGGCATTTTCCTCATTGCCCAAAATAGAAAACAAACGCGTCGAAGAAAAACCACAGCCTCCAATAGATAAGAACAAGACTGTTTTTGGCGATGACTTCGCACCGATGCCGATGATCCCCGGCGTTGACTCGAGACAGGATCGACAAGCCAAAGCACCAATCATCCAAGCAGAAGAGAAAGGTTCTGCCGCAAGCACAATATTCGTTCTTGAATTCAAAAATATCAAAGCAAGTCCCCCATCATTTACACTCAAGGAAGGGGAGAATACCGTCGGCAGAGAAGCAGGATGCGAGATTAGGATCGAAGATGGCTCGCTTTCCCGCAAGCACGCAGTGTTGACGGTGAAAGAAGGAAATGTGAAACTCAAGGATCTCGGCAGCAAGAACCATACGTTTGTT
>JBGPGQ010000267.1:0-4683 GCA_041483995.1 Bacteroidota bacterium | reverse complement strand
GGTGATATACATATCCCCGGTTGCCGAGTTTACTCCAAAGAATGTGCAGACAAAGGAAGAACGCACCAAACTTGTCTTCGGTGTTAAGATCGAAGTGAACAATCCCGAAGGCTCGCTGAAGCCGGGTTTGCCCGCGGATGCGAAGATTTTGCTCGGACAGAGTTCATCTAATTAACCACAATCACTTTGTGCACTCTGTGTTTTTCTTTGTGTTCTTTGTGGTTAGTTTTTGAACCACAGAGCGCACAAAGGGTTCACAAAGGACACAGAGGGATCTAACCTTTGACAATATGGACATAGCAATTCAAACGGTTGATCTTTCCAAACACTTCGGCGACTTGAAAGCCGTGGATCGTCTTCACTTGACCGTGAATGCGGGCGAAATGTTCGGACTTGTCGGACCTGATGGTTCAGGCAAGACCACAATAATCCGTATGTTGTGCGGCATCCTCGCCCCGACCTCAGGGAGTGCACACGTTCTCGGCTTCGATAGCGTCAAGCAGCCGGAGCTTGCCAAAAAGGAAATCGGCTACCTCTCCCAAAGATTTTCTCTGTATGGCGACCTCAGCATCGATGAGAACATTGAGTTCTTTGCGGAGATCAACAAGGTGTATGATTTTAAGAAGCAGCGTGATGAATTGTTGGAATTTACGCGACTCACTCCTTTCAGAGACAGGCTGGCGGAAAACCTTTCAGGTGGGATGAAGCAAAAACTCGCGCTGGCCTGTACTCTGATTCATACGCCTCGGATTATTTTTCTTGATGAACCGACAACGGGCGTCGACCCCGTTTCCCGTCGCGACTTCTGGAAGATTCTTCAAAGTCTGCTCAAGACCGGCATCACGATTGTGATGAGCACTCCGTATCTGGATGAAGCAGAGCGTTGCTCTCGTGTAGCGATGATGAACAAAGGCCAACTCATGACAGTCGACACCCCGGAAGATTTGAAAAAAACGATGAAGAGAGAAGTGTTGGAAATTGTTTGCGATCGGGTAAGGGAAGGGTTTCAATTGCTTAAGCCGCATCCCTTGGTCAAGGAAGTACAGGCCTTTGGCGATCGGTTGAACGTGATGGTGGAAAATTCCTCAAAAGATACACAAGTCATCAAGGCCATGCTGAAGACGAAGGGCATTGAGATTACAAGTTTAAGGGTTATTAGTCCCTCACTTGAAAACGTCTTTATCTCCCTTTTGACGAAAGAGAAGCAGAGTGAGGTTGCGGCATGAGTTCAGTTCAAGGCGACAATGCAATTGAAGTCGATGATCTGACAAAGATGTTTGGCAAATTTACGGCTGTGGATCGCGTCTCGTTCTCAGTGAAACGGGGAGAGATCTTCGGTTTTCTCGGTGCGAACGGTGCAGGCAAATCCACAACCATTCGCATGCTGATCGGTCTGCTGCAACCAACATCGGGCACTGCAAAGGTAGGCGGCTTCGATATCAACACGCAAACGGACGATGTGAAACTCCACATCGGTTATATGTCGCAGCGGTTCTCACTCTACGATGATTTGACGGTGGAGCAAAACATTCGCTTCTATGGCGGCGTGTATGGATTGAAGAATTCACGTCTGGAAGATCGCATGCAGTGGGTGTTGAAGATGGCCGACCTAAAAGGCCGGGAAAGCAGTCTGACGAAAACTCTTTCCGGAGGATGGAAGCAACGGCTTGCGCTTGGCTGTGCCATTCTGCATGAACCCAAAATCGTTTTCCTTGATGAACCGACCGGCGGAGTCGATCCGATCTCGAGGCGCAACTTCTGGGAGCTCATCAACCAGCTCTCTGCGGACGGCATTACCGTTCTGGTGACGACACACTTTCTTGATGAAGCGGAGTATTGCAACAGCATCATTATGATCAACGCGGGGAAGCTGATTGCGCACGGGTCACCCTCACAGCTCAAGCATGAGCACATCAAGAACCCCATTCTCGAAGTCAAGAGCAGCAATGTCGTCGAAGCGTTGGAAGTTGTTCGGGTGCAACCGTGGTCGCTTGAAACCTCGGTGTTTGGGACGGGCCTCCACGTGATGGTGAAGGACGAAGCGGAAGGGAAAAGAAAGATTGTGGAAACTCTCTCTCAAAATGGCATCACGGTGAAGACCATCGAGAGAATTGTTCCCTCGCTTGAAGATGTGTTTCTCTATCTGCTTGAGCACGACGCACCTACTCGCGACTAAGGAAAATAACGCCGTGAACGGCGTCTCAGGCGTTCACGGATTGCTGATGTAGCCCGACCCTTAAGGGTCGGGCTAACTTAAGCGAAATCGAATTCTCATGAGAGCGTTCACGCCCTTATCAAAATGGGGCGCTTCCGAATTACATAAAACTTGACAATGTTTCGCTCACTCAAGCCGATCATACTCAAAGAGTTTCGTCAGATACGACGCGACCCGACTTCACTAGGAATGTTGCTCGCTCTGCCTGCCTTTATGATCATCCTTGTCGGTTATGCAATCAACTTCGACGTCAAGCATGTTCCTCTGGCAATTTTCGACCAGAGCAAAACATCGGCAAGCAGGGCGTACCTTGAGAAATTCAAACACTCCGAGTATTTTAACTACGAGTTCGAGATGTCCGATTACAAGCAGATAGAAGAATATTTTTTGAATGGTAAGGCCAGAATCGCAATTGTTATCCCAAAGCCTTTTGCCGAGGATCTGCTTGCCGGCCGTGATGCACATGTGCAAATCCTCGTTGATGGGAGCGATGCCAATACCGGCGTCCAGGCGCTCAGCAATTCGGTTCGCATTACTTCAGACTATTCCACTCACCTTATTGCCGATGCCTTTACACAGAAGGGAATGTCACTGAGTCTTCCCGTGGATTTTCAACCACGTGTCTGGTACAATCCCGATCTTCTCTCAAATCAATACATGATTCCGGGGCTGATTGGTTTTATCCTTGTTCTCACAGCCGTTGTTTCCACTTCATTGACGGTAGTGCGTGAAAAGGAGAGAGGAACGATGGAACAAATCATGGTGTCTCCGGTGAAACCGATTCACGTGATACTCGGGAAAACCATTCCGTACATGCTCATCGGTCTTCTCACTGCGACGGCTATTCTGATTCTCGGTTATGTTTTGTTCGACATTCAGATCAAAGGGAGTCTGCTGGTTCTATACGCGGGCATCTTTATGATCATTCTTGGGGCGTTGGGGCAGGGGCTTTTCATCTCGACCATTACCGATTCACAACAGGTGGCATTCATGTTGTCGGTACTAAGCTCACTTCTCCCTTCGTTCCTGCTTTCGGGATTTGTCTTTCCGATTTCGAGCATGCCTGTATTCCTTCAGATTCTCTCGAACGTTGCTGTGAACAAATATTTTCTTGTCATCGTCCGGGGAGTTATGTTGAAAGGTGATGGGTTCGGAGCGTTATGGGAACAATTCATCTACATAGGAATTTTCACTGCCATCACGCTTGGGGTGAGTACGAAAAGAATGCAGAAAAGAACATTATAGAATACACATGCGCGCGAGTATCCAGATCATTGTCGAAATAATCAAGAAAGAGGTCTACCAGATCCTCCAGGATAAACGCATGGTTGCGGTCTCCCTCGCACCAATCCTTCAGGTGCTGCTGTTGGGATACGCGGCAACGACCGATATCAAGAACTCTGATATTGTTGTGTGTGACCTGGACAAGTCAACGGAAAGCCGGGCGATCATCAGGGCATTTACAAACTCGCAGTACTTCATCTATAAATACTCGGTCGATGTACCGGATGAAGTCGACTATTTCATCGACCACGCGAAAGCGAAAGTGGCGCTCATCATCCCGCATGGTTTCGGGGACAAAATCAACGGTCACAAGGTTCCCCAGCTTCAACTCATTGTCGATGGCGCCGATGCAAATACAGCAAACATTCTCCTCGGGTATGCAATACAGATTGTCAACTCGTATTCACAGGCAATTCTTCTAGAGAATTCTTCCATGCTGCGCGGAGCAAAAGTAGGCAGGATACTTCCGGAAGCGCGTGTCTGGTTCAATCCGGATCTGAAGAGTCAAAACTTCATGGTGCCGGGCGTTCTCGCGCTCGTGCTGATGATTACCACCATGACGTTGACTTCTCTTGGCATTGTGAAGGAAAAGGAAATCGGGACGCTTGAGCAGCTTCTCGTCACTCCTATCAAGCCGTACCAGCTTATTATCGGCAAACTCGTCCCGTTTATTGTGCTCGCTGCTATTGATGTGATATTCATTCTTGGGATTGCCCTCTTCTGGTTTGAAGTTCCCCTCAGGGGTAGCGTTTTCCTCCTCTTCGGACTGAGCGGGTTGTTTATTCTTACAACACTTGGACTCGGGATATTCATTTCAACCCTGGCAAAGTCACAACAACAGGCGATGCTCATTGCTCAGTTTTTCTTCTTCATGCCCCTTATGTTCTTTTCGGGGTTTACATTTCCGATTTCGAACATGCCTGTTGCTATTCAGTATTTTACGTACCTGTTGCCTTTGAGGTATTACTTGGAAATTGTCCGTGGCATCTTTTTAAAAGGCGCCGGTATCGCTGAGCTCTGGCAGAACGCACTCGCGCTTCTTTTGTTTGGCATTGGCATTTTCACGTTGAGCGTGTTGCGGTTCAGAAAAAGACTCGAATAACGATGATGGACAAGGGTTTCGTTGCTGATTCTGAGATTGCGTAAGACTCTGAAAAAGTCTTATATTGTCTCCGGCAAACCAG
>JBGPGQ010000266.1:0-4752 GCA_041483995.1 Bacteroidota bacterium | reverse complement strand
ACCGCGGGTCAGACCGGTAAGGTTCCAATTCCCCATCTTGTGTAAGCCACATCATTGTACCGGCATGGTTTTCCAAATCAACGTTCAGCCACTTGAAGACATTATCTTTGTCGCCGAGACCGGCATACACCCTCGATATGAAATAGCCGGACGATGTCTTGACAGCATAGCGTTCCTCGAGTTCCTTCGCGATCTTCAACGCCTCATCCTTTCTTCCCAGTAACCCGGAGGAATACCCCAGAAACGATATCGCTTCGGATGAACGTCCGGAAACCTCCACGCCCTTCGACGCCGCCGCAAATGCCTCCTTCATCCTTCCGAGTTTTGTGTAGGATTGAGTTTTCCTGTAATATGCAGAACTAAACAGTGAATCAATCGCCAACACTGCGTCCAATTCCTGGAGAGCTTTTTCGTACTTTCCGTCCATATAGTACGCAATGGCGACGTTCACTCCTATGATCGGCGAGAGAGGATCGAGCACTTGCGCCCGTTTGATTGCCTTGAACGCCTCTTCATGACGACCAAGACAATGAAGCAAAATGGAATACCAATGATAGGTTGTGGGATAGTTTGGATTGAGAGAGATCGAGAGTTTGAATTCCTGCTCGGACTTTTCCCAATTCCACATTGCGAAACTCGCGAAGCCCAGTGCAGTGTGAGCTTCTGCAAGAGAATTATCGATCTCAAGCGCATGAGTTGCAGCAGCAAACGCTTTGGGATACGTTTCTTTTCCAGGCATACCCGCATATTGTTCCAGAAGCGCGTAGCAATCAGCCAGTCCAACGTACGCTAATGCATAGCTCGCGTCCAAAGCCAGCGCTTGATTGAAACATTCGATGGCTTTTTGAATCTCCAATGCCCGTCGTTTGTTCCAGTAGTAACGACCCTGGAGATAAAGCTTGTATGCTTCGGGGTTTTCAGTGTATCGTTTCGTGATGCTCTTCTTTACGTCACCGCTCAGACCGAGGCGGAGCCTGTTGGAGACTTCGCTTGTGATTTCTTCCTGAAGAGAGAGCAGCTCTTTCGTATTGCGTCGATACTGTTGCCCCCAAAGTTGTGACTGCTTCTCGACATCAATCAGATCAACTTGGACATTCAAGTCATCTCCTTGCCGGGTAATCCGTCCTGCCAACACAGCATGGACTTTGAGTTTCGCCCCTACCTCCTGAGGGTCCATGTCCTTTCCCTTGAATCGAAAGACTGTGCTACGGGGAATAACCCGAAGATCGGGCACCTTTGTAAGACTGTTGATGATACTTTCGGTAATGCCGTCACTGAGATACTCCATGTTTTGATCGTTGCTGGCATTCTCAAATGGAAGCACCGCAAGAGAATCCAACGCTTCCCCTTGGCCTCTGAGAAAGAACCATGCGACAATTGCTACAACAAGAACGGCAATCGCACCTCCAACGGTAGTCTTCAACCACGACTTGCGTTTTTGAACTGGTTGTGCAGGTAACTCATGGGTAGTGGATTGAAGACGCTTCCCCTCCGTATCCCGCTTAAATCGTTTTAGATCAACCGCAATCTCACGAGCCGATTGATAGCGGTTGTCCCGATCTTTCTCCAAACACTTCGTCACAATGCGTTCGAGATCGGGTTCGACTTCAGGTTTTGCCATTCGGATTGATGGCGGATCGACGTTTACAATCTCATACATCACTGCAGCTTCATGGCCGCCTCTGAATGGAAGCTGTCCCGTAAGTAGTTCATACATGACAACGCCAAGCGCGAAAATATCTGTTCGATGATCGGCCTCCTCACCCCGGACCTGTTCGGGAGACATATACGCTGTTGTCCCGATTGTGCTTCCTGCTTTCGTAAGTGGCGAGGCGCCCTGTAACTTTGCCAATCCGAAATCCATGATTTGAGCCCGGCCATCAGACTTGAGCATAATGTTATCAGACTTGATATCCCGATGGATAATTCCTTTCTCATGGGCCGCAGCCAGTCCCTCAGCGATCTGAGCAGCAACATCGACTGCCTGTTTCATCGAGATTGCATGCTTCGCTTCACGCAGGGTCTTACCCTCAACGAATTCCATGACAATGAACGTTTGACCATCGAACTCCTGAATATCATAGATCGTACAAACGTTCGGATGATTCAGAGCCGAGGCAGATTGCGCTTCCTGAAGGAACCGTTCCTTGTCCTGGTCGCTCGATGAAAGACGCTGTGGCAGGAACTTCAACGCAACAATGCGTTTGAGTTTTGTGTCCTCGGCTTTGTACACCACGCCCATGCCGCCTTCACCAAGTTTCTCAAGGATCTTGTAATTGGAAACAGTTTGTCCGATCATTTCTTCTGAGCGATAAGTTTCTGAAAGCGAGCATTGCTACGCAACGAATTCCATGCGGGATCATGTTGGAGGATTGGAAGGGTGACAGGTGAGAAGATTTTCAGGAGTTCCTCGAGCATGTCAATTGCCGCATCTTCTTTCCCCACCATCGTGTAGATAAGCGCAAGGTCTTGCATTCGATACGGGGTATTGAGAGCCTCGACTGAAAGTGGAACGAGGTCTATCGCATGCTTTCCTTCACGGACCGCCTCATCATCCCGTCCAAGCCCGGCAAGACAGATGCCAAGAGAGCTGCGCATGCGCGGATCATCCGGGTGGTTACGGACCTCCCGCTCCAGAATGAGTTGGGAAGCAGTGAACAGCGCTCTTTGTTTCTCGGGCTGCTTCATGTAGCCATAGATTTGGGCCAAGAGTATCTCCCGTGGAACATACCATTGCTGGTAGGAAAACACTCTGGGTTCAGCGGACTGAAGGCGACCGGCGGCCTGACTGAACTTCCCATCGAACACGTCAACCATGATCGTGTAATACAGAAACGTCGCGTCTTCCCGGCCCACTCTTCGATTGACTGCCTCTTCCAGGACACGGCGGGCCTCGGGGATATCTCCTTTCCACATCAGGTACAGAAGCGCTTTGTTATAGTATCCCTCCGCAACATCCGGCACCAAATTGATGTACCGGTTGTAGGTCTGCTCCGCATCGGCGTATCTCATCGACATTACGTACGTATTCGCAAGGTCCTGCATCATGCCGGGCGATCGCGGATCAATGTTGACGATGCGTTCAAAATAGGTGGTTGCTTCAGAAAAATGTCCCTGGCGGCGGCTTACTGAGGCAATGCCAAGCAAAAGATCAATGTTGTTTGGTTCTGTCTTCAGTCCAAGCTGGAATTCCTGACGACCGTGTTCAAAATCACGCAGGCAATGATAGTAGTACCAACCCATCGCTCCGTGTGCATCGGGAAGATCGGGGTCAAGGTCCAGTGCTTTTTCGGCGGCTTGCTTCGACTTCCGTACACGGCCCTCCGTGTGATCATAGTACTCCCAGTACATATTCGAATGCAGAAATCCCAGCTTTGCGAATGCCTTTGCGAAGCTTGGATCGAGGTCGGCTGCTCGTTGGAACATCTGCTCCGCTATATGATAGTCCTCTTCCGCAGTACTGCGGTAGAGGTATTCGTTACCACGGAGATAGGAGTCGTACGCTTCAGCGTTGTTCGTCGGAACAGTTTCGAGCGAATGTTTCTCGGGCTGGAGAAGGGTAATATCCAAAGCATTTGCGACCTGTCCGGCAATCTCCGACTGGAGCTTGAACGCGCTGGCAAATACGGCCTCGGATGGTTGTGACCACATCTGTATGCCATCAGCAATGTTGATGAGCTGCGGGGTCACACGAACACGCGTGGTCCCTTCCGAAGTTTCCCATCGAACAGTTCCTTGCAGAGCGAAGGACACGCCAAGTTCTTCACCGACTTGTTTGATGGGCTTTGTTGTCTTCTTGTATTGCATCGCACTCGAACGCGCTATGACGCCGAGCCCGGAGAGTCCGGAGAGCTTGCTGGTGATTTCTTCCGTGATTCCATCGGCGAAGTACTCCTGTTCGGAGGCACCAAGATTCTCAAATGGAAGTACAACCAGCATCTTCCGGGATGATGGTTGCTCCGCTTTCCGCGATGGACTGCTTCGGAAGATTAGCACTGCAACGACGGCAATCACGAGGATACCAATAACGCCAACCCAGAGCTTTGTCTTTGATGATGGCTTTGCGCCTAGGGAAGCAGCGGAGCGAGACCCCGTACTCTCGGGCCTGACGATGCGGCCAGACTGTTTCTGAATGAGCCGCAACTCGCTCACCATATCGTCAACATGTTGATAGCGATCTGCCGGATCTTTCTCCAGAGCCCGATGGATGATACGATTCAGGTCAACCGGAACGTCCTGACGATACTTCTCAACGGAGTCCGATTCTTCATTCAAGATCGAATACATGATTGCCGCATCGTGCTCACCTCGGAATGGCAGTTTCCCCGTCAACATCTCGAACACAACAACACCGAAGGAGAAAATATCGGAGCGCGCATCGGACTCATCCCCCCGGATCTGTTCCGGCGCCATATATGCAAGCGTTCCAACAGTCGAACTCGTCCTGGTCAACTTCAGAGAGCCCTTCAGCTTGGCAAGTCCAAAGTCCATGACCTTCACGCGTCCATCGCTCGTCACCATAACGTTTTCACTCTTCACGTCACGATGCACGATTCCCTTGGCATGCGCTGCCTGCAGAGCTTCACCTACTTGGATTGCAAATCCAATCACCTCGTCCAGCTTCGCAACGGGCGCCTTCTTGCGAAGTGTAACGCCATCAACATACTCCATCACTATGAATTGCTGACCGTCGGCCTCTTGAATGTCAATCACAGAACAGACATTAGGATGATTCAAGGCTGCGGCTGCTTT
>JBGPGQ010000265.1:0-4780 GCA_041483995.1 Bacteroidota bacterium | reverse complement strand
TGTATACCAACCTCTATAACGGGTTGTATCAATTGTGTTAGGATCAATTTCGAGAATGGGTATGCCCCGTGAAGCAGCCCATGCACGAATCGTTGCTTCGCTTGGTTCAATTAAGCTTTTGCGCCAAGTGTTGCCGGATAGCTTGTCTTTCATCTCAATCGTTATAGGGTCAACAAACCGGTAGGTGATGCCATGGCTGGCAAGTGCATCAAGCTCATGCTGCAGGTTTGGGGGTTGCATCTGGGGTATAGAACCGCTCAGGAGGATGGAGCAGAAAGCACAAAGCAGAATTTTCTTCATGAAAATCCCTTAGAGCAACTGTTGCGAAGATACACTACTTGCCAGCGACAAGCAAGAGGAAGCGGCCCCTCCCTTACCCTCCCCTTGAGTAAGGGGAGGTAACGTCCCAGAAAAACAAAAGCCTGCTATCGGCAGGCTTTGTTGAGCTCATAAAACACACAAAACTATACATGTTCCTTATCGGGCTCATACACCTTCTTCGGTCGCGCCTTCTTACGGGTGAACCTCTTCTCAATTCCGGGAGTAGACGCTTTCTGTTCTTCCTCAACGTCCGGATAGGTGTAGATGTCATACTTGTAGTTGCGGAGTATGATCTGGTTGCCGTTGCGACCGAGAACGTACTGTGGCAGAAGCGGGATTTTGCCACCGCCGCCGGGGGCATCGATCACGAAATGCGGTATTGCCAATCCCGAAGTGTGGCCGCGGAGTTTGTCCATAATGTCCAGTCCAACGCTCACAGGCGTGCGGAAATGGTTGGCGCCCTTCGTGATATCCGCCTGGTACAGGTAATATGGACGGACCCGCATGAACAGAAGCTTCCTCATCAACTCCAGCATGACGTCGGCGTTGTCATTCACACCCTTCATCAACACGGCCTGGTTGCCAACGGGAATACCGGCATCTGCAAGCATCTCGCATGCCTTCTTCGCTTCGGGAGTACATTCCCACGGATGGTTGAAGTGGGTGTTCACATAAATGGGATGATACTTGCGAAGCATTTTGCAGAGCTTCGGGGTAATTCGCTGCGGCAGCACGCACGGCATCTTGGTGCCGAGCCGGATGATTTCCACGTGCGGAATCGCGCGCAAACCTGCCACGACCTTTTCCAGCATGAAATCAGTCAGCATGAGCGGGTCACCGCCGGAAAGAATGATGTCGCGTATCTCAGGATGCGCTGCAATGTAATCAATGCCGCCCTGGATATACTTCATGTTAATCTTGGTGGAATCACCGACTTTGCGTTTGCGCGTGCAGAACCGGCAGTACATCGAACACTGGCTCGTCGTAAGGAACAACACACGGTCCGGATACCGGTGAACGATGCTCGGAACCGGGCTGTGCGAGTCTTCTGCGAGAGGATCTTCCGGAAAACCGTCTTCAATCAATTCCTTGCCATCAGGTATGCACTGAAGCCAGATCGGATCATTAGGATAGCGGATCAAGCTCAAGTAATAGGGATTGATCCGTATGTGAAAGAGTTTGTTGAGCTTGTCTGCCAGCTCACCGTCGAAACCAAACCGCTCTACCAAATCTTTCCCGCTATCGACACTCTGTCGCAACATTTCCTGCCAGAGTTCCATGCGTACCTGTCTTCCTCCGTTTATGTAAGGTATTTTCCGAACACTACGAGATCATCTCCAACTTTATAATAATCTGTAATACGAGACAACTCCTGATACCCGGCAGTAGCATAAAACCTGCGGGTCTTATCATAGCGTGGCTGGGATGACGTCTCTGCGATGAGCAATCTGCCACCGCGCGATCTCACAAGTTTCTCTGCGTGGACGTTAAGCTGGCTGCCGATGCCTTTGCCTTGCGTGGAAGGATCCACCGCAATCCAATAAAGGTCAAACGTCGCTTCTGTCGCGGGAGTTGGACCGATGCAATAATAGCCAAGCACATTCTCCTCTTCCACGTACGTGAAGATGATGTAGTCTTTCTGTTCCGGTTTCTCCAACACAACGTCGATGAGTTCCATCGCTATCTCGACCTCTTCGGTCGTGAAAACATCCGTCCTGACTAACAGCTCACGAAGAGATTCCCGGTCTCCAGCCCTCAGGGTTCGGATTGTTGCCGGAACTCCGGAGCCATGGAGTGAAGGATGTTCAACGGGCAGCGCAGCAGGAAGATGAGAAACGTCAGTGTGCTCGTTCAAGCGCGGACTCAACAATGTTTCCAACAATTTGTGGAAATGTAAACCCGTATGTCCGGGCAGACCGGGCAAAGCCGGCGTCATCCGAGATATCGGGGTTGGGGTTAACTTCAAGAACATAGGGAACGCCTTGCTTCGTCAGTCTGAAATCGACGCGTGCATAGTCCCTGCAACCAATAATCCGGTAGCATCGGAGAGCGATGTCTTTCATGCTCGCTTCCTGTGTCGGCGTCAGAACAGCTGGGCAAACGCCTTTGGTTCCATCGTAAGCATTCGTCCCATGCACCCATTTTGCATCATAGCTGACAATATTATGCACGCCCTCATGAAGCCCTGAAAAGTCGATCTCCGAAATCGGCAATGCGAGGGGTTTCTTGTTGCCAACTATTGCTACGTTCAGCTCACGACCCTCAATGTATTGCTCAACGAGCGCAGACTGCTCAAATTCCTCAAGGATGTATCGCACCCGTTTTCTCAATTCATTTAAACTGTATACGACAGAACCATCGTCAATTCCGACACTGGCATCTTCGCGGGACGGTTTGACAATGAGAGGGAAATCAAGACTTTCGTCCAGCATAATTTTTCCCGGCGTGCGGAATACCTGGAACTTGGGCGTCTTTATGCCATGATAGGAGAGTATTTCCTTCACACGCGGCTTGTTGAGGGCAATGCCGAGGGTGAGGGGGTTAGCTCCTGTGTATGGAATTTTGAGCAACTCATAAATACCAGCGACGTTCATCTCCTGGATCGATTCGTTTTCCACGCATTCAACGAGATTGAAGATCAGATCCGGCATTGACTCGCGGAGATGATCAATCAAACGGAAGACATTGCCATCGACATTGAAGATTGTTGGCTTGTAGCCAAGCGAGGTAAGGGCAGACTTGATGTCCTCCATCTCCTCAAGCACGCCAACCTCGGAAAGATCAACAAGAGGCTGCTGGCCGTTTTGCTTCTGAACCAGAGCCCTTTTTCCCGCTGCCGGGCCCTCCTGCAGTTTTCCGTTTTCGGAAATGAATTTTCTGTTTTCAGGGGTACCAGTGGTCGGCTCATTGTAAAGAATCGCAATTCGTATCTTCTTACTCATGGGTTCGCTCGGTTGATGGTGGTGGGCTATGCCATTGCAACTTCTTGTTGCCGGCGTGCAGGCACTGGTAGTCCGCTCCGTTCCATCGCTATGTCCAGTACCGAGTTAATGAGTTGATTGTACGACATCCCTGCCGCTCGTGCGGCCTTAGGAAAGCATGAGTTGTCTTTTGGGTTCGGGAGTATACCCGGCAAGGGATTTACTTCTATAATGTGGGGTCGACCGTGACTGTCAAGCCGTACGTCGATACGAGACCAGTCACGGCAGTTCAAAACTCTGTATGTATCCTTGCATAGGGTCTCTATCTCCCCTTGCAAGGATGGATCGAGCTTTGCCGGGCAATCGTATATATCCAGGGGCTTATCCGTTGTATCCCAGACCCACTTCGCCTCGTAGGAATAGATCGGGTTCATCCCGGGAGGGAGGGCAGCAAATGCTATCTCGACGATGGGAAGAATCCGTACCCCATCGCCATTCCCCATGACTGCCACGGTGAACTCTCTGCCCGGAAGAAATTCTTCCACGAGCACAGGCTGGTTGTACGTCTCAAGTGTGGTTCGTACTTCCCTTTCCAGTTCCTCGATGTTCCGGACGAGACAGGAATTGTAGACGCCTTTGCTCGAACCTTCATGAAGAGGTTTTACGATCGACGGGAACCTAACCCGAACATCTTCGAACTCTTGCAACGAACGAACAACACTGAATGGCGCTGTTGGCATGTTGTGATATGCAAGAATTTCTTTCGCCCTTGCTTTGTCCAGACAAATGCCGAGACTCAGTGGATCTGATCCGAGATAAGGAATTTGCAACATCTCCAACATTGCGGGAATCTGTGATTCCCTTGAACTACCGAAGAGGCCCTCAGCGATATTAAATGCAAAAAATGGGCGAATTTCGAGCAATTTCTGGAATGCTTCTTCGTCTGCCTCTATCATAACCACCTCGTACCGCTCCTCAATGGCAACCCTGACCGCGTTCACAGTCTCCATGGTGTCCCACTCGGAGTACATGTCATTGAGACGACCCGAGGAAGCCACTGATGCTGTAGCGAAGAAGTCTTGTGTGAAAGGAATCGGAGCTTGGTCGGGGGTGAGTGATGGCTGGGGTGAGGCTTCCGGTTTGACATTGAAGATGAGTGCAACAGTCCTTGAGTACTTCGGAAGCTGTGATGTTGTACGATCCAGGAACTCTCCAAAAAGTTTTACATACAAACTACATTGCTAATATAAGCATTTTACAATGTATGTCAAGAGAAAAATGCATTTTGACCCCTACAATCGCGCGCGATGATCGCGGCGCGACGATGATTGAAATGTTCGATATGAAGTTTTCGATCATCATACTCATCCAACACGTCCGAGCAAGAGAGCATCGCGGAAATATGTTCGGAGATGATCTGCAACCATCCGGTGCAGCGAGAGTTTCAATTGAGGGTCGCTTTCCACCAGAGCGAACGCATCAACACGTGCCTGGTCAAGCAAAACAGTGTCCGTAAGGATGTTGGCGACCTTGAATTC
>JBGPGQ010000264.1:0-4789 GCA_041483995.1 Bacteroidota bacterium | reverse complement strand
GTCCCCGTGCCAGGATTTCCCCGTCCTCAGCGATCTTCAGTTTAATGCCAGGAAGCACCTTCCCCACCGAGCCGAACTTGTAATCATTGAGAAGATTCACTGTTAGGACGGGTGAAGTTTCTGTCAGTCCATACCCTTCAATTATCTTCAGGCCGACTGCTTCGAAGAATTCACCAAATTCCTGCGCAAGGGCCGCGCCGCCTGATACGAAGAACCGCACCTTGCCGCCCGTGCGCGCCCTCAGTTTGCTGAAGACCAGCTTATCGGCAATAGCATGTTTGATTTTGAGCTCTAAACCAACAGGGCGCTGCTTGCGGACGTAAGCGTAGTCTTTTCCTATTTCAATCGCCCAATAGAATAACTTTCTTTTGAACGAAGAACCGCCATCCACCTGTTTGAGAATCCTGCTGTGTATCCGTTCAAACAACCGGGGCACGGTGGGGATAATAGTCGGTTGAACCTCCAGCATGTTTTCCCGGACCGTCTCAATGCTTTCCGCATAAGCGATTGTTGCACCACACGCCATTGCAGCATAGTAGCCAGCCATTCGTTCGAAAGAATGGCTTAGCGGCAGGAACGAGAGAAACCTGTCACCCGGCTTAATCTGAATGACCTTCGCAGCGCTTATCACATTGCTCGCAAGGTTGCCGTGCGTGAGCATCACGCCTTTGGGGTTGCCGGTGGTTCCCGAAGTGTAAATTATCGTCAGCAAATCTTCCGGATGAACCGTTCCAGATAGAGACTGAAGACACTGAGGATTTGTTTCCTGGAGCTTTGAGCCCAATTCCATCACTGTAGCAAAACTTATTGCGCTGTCCTTCGGGGCTCCCTTGTCATTCATGAGAATGACCCGCTGTACATCCTTCAGTTCGGGCATAGTGCGCATTACTTTGTTCAACTGGAACTGATTCGACACGATGATGCACTTGACGCCGGCATCCTTGAAGATAAACTCGTTTTGCTTTGCGGTCAGAGTCGGGTAGAGAGGCACATCAACGGCGCCAAGGGTTACAATTGCCAGGTCGCTGATGACCCATTCCGGCCGGTTTTCCGATATTATCGCAACCCGGTCGCCCCGCTGAATGCCGAGCGATGAAAGCCCGCAGGTAAACCGATCGACCCTTCGTTTAAGCTCCGGGTAGCTTATTGAGTGATACTTTCCATTGGCTTTGTACATAAGCACGGGGCGGGGGTCGCTCTCAAACTTACGCACCACGTTGGTGAACATCTCTGGAATGGTTGAAAACTCTACCGATACAGGCATAAAGAAAGTGGCATAATGGCGAGACCGTCACTTCACCGGAATTTCAACAGTCGGAAAAGTGCGTGAGCGAGATAATGCTGTAAACAATGAATGATTTGAATATACTTGTGGCGCGAAACAAAGTCAACACCGATTTTTTTTCTCGCTCAACACCTTGAGAAAAAAAATTTCAACCTAAGTTGTTGTCAACTCACACTGAAACAGTTTCGTGAAATTTTTTACTTGACTTCGCTTCATCAACGTTGTATATTTTCACCCGACAATTTTTTAAAAAACAAAATATCCCACCGCAAGTAGCTGTTGTTGCACGACGCTGTACACTTTAGAGGAAGCTGTGATGCAATTAATGTTAATCAGAGTGTTCCCGTGCATTGGTATCGACATTGATATATATAAAGTAGCTGTACCGGACTGTCAATAGCACAAAAGCCCATCTTCAGCTCAACGGAGTCGGGCTTTCGTGTTTTCAAAACTGAGATTTTTACATATTCTTCAACAATTTAAGCAAAAAGGGGCCACCACATGGCAAATAAGGAGACACCCACCACCATCACCTCCTTCAATGTAACAAAACCGGCAGCAGCAACACCGATGAACGAAGCCATTATGGATCTTGCCCTGAATTGCAGGGACTATTATGGCGAGAATGAACTTGCAGCGGACGTGGTACGATCAAAATACCTTGCTCCCAACGAGCAAGGCCCGATGCACATGTGGAACCGGATTGCCAAGGCGCTTGCTTCCGTGGAAAACGACAAAGAGTACTGGTACAATAAGTTTTTGGAATTGCTATTTGATTTCAAATTTGTTCCGGGCGGACGCGTTATGCACGGCGCCGGACGCGAAGAAGCCCGACGACGCCCCACTCTTTCGAACTGCTACGTCATCCCGATTGAAGAAGACAGCTTGGAAGGCATTTATCGCTGTATTACCGAGTCAGCAATGGTTTACCGTACCGGTGGTGGCGTTGGAACGGATTTGTCCGTCCTCCGACCCGAAGGAGCCGCTGTGAATGCCACGATTGACCGTTCACCGGGCGCAACTGCGTTCATGAACCTCTTCAGCGAAAGCACAAACACCGTTTCACAGGCAGGCAGGCGCGGCGCTCTCATGCTCACAATGCGGGTCGATCATCCTGATGTGGAGAAATTCATCACCATCAAGAATGATTCACACAAAGTCAAGGTCCAACATGCCAATGTAAGCGTGCTCATAACGCATGAGTTCATGAAGGCCGTCATGAACGATACCGATTTTGACCTGAAATGGGGCGGAAAAGTCTATCGCACGGTCAAGGCAAAGGAACTTTGGTTCAAGATTATCAAGAACGCCCACGCTTTAGCGGAGCTTGGTATCATTTTCTGGGATACGATGAAGGATTACCACAATGTTGAGTACGCAAACCCGCTCACGAGCACCAATCCCTGCGGTGAGCAGCCATTGGCGTCGTACACCGCATGCAATCTGGGAAATATCAACTTGAGCAGGTTTGTTGATGAGAACGGGAAGTTCAACTACGAGGAGCTGGCTGAAGTAACCCGCATTTCGACCCGGTTTATGGACAACATCGTTGAATACAACATGGATTCCCACGCACTTGATAAGATCAAGAAGGCTGTAGCTTCGGACCGCCGTATCGGACTTGGTATTACCGGTCTTGCAGATGCCCTTATGATGATGAAAATAAAGTACGATACGCAGGCCGCCCTTGATGAGACCGAGAAGATCATGAGCATCATCCGGGATGAAGCGTACCGCACCTCGGTTGAGCTTGCAAAGGAAAAGGGTGCATTCCCACTATATAACTGGGAAGGCTATTCCAAGAGCAAGTTTGTTCAGAGCCTGCCGCAGGACATACAGAACGACATCAAGAAGCATGGCATCCGGAACAGCACTGTTATCACCGTTCCTCCAGTGGGGACTGGCTCTATTGTAGCGCAGACCAGTTCCGGAATCGAGCCGATCTTCTGCACGAGCTACAGACGCCGGGTAAAGAACCACGATGGCGACACTTTCTCCGAATACAAAGTCTACCACCCGCTTGTAAAGAAGATGTTCGGCACCGATGAAAACCTGCCGGATTACGTCGTCACGGCGCACGATATCGACCCGTACTTCCGTGTGAAGATGCAGGGAGTTATCCAGAAGTACGTCGATAGCAGCATCTCATCCACTGTGAACCTTGCTGAAAACGTGAGCGTGGAGACCGTCGCTGATATTTACATGACTGCCTACAAGGCCGGACTGAAGGGCATTACCGTGTACCGTGAAGGCAGCCGTGAGGGAATCCTGCAGACCGAGGAATACGCAAAGAAGCAGGAAGCCGCAACAGCCGCACTTGCTGCCGAGAAGAAGCCGAAAAAGGGACCACGCGAACGGCCAGAAACAACCTTTGGGGTGACCGAGAGAATCAAGACTGGCGAGGGTTACCTGTACGTAACGATCAATGAAGATGAGAATGGATTGTGCGAGGTCTTCACGACCATTGGCAAGGCAGGCGGGAACGCCGCGGCACAGTCCGAGGCGATCAGCAGGGTTATATCCCTCGCTTTGCGCTCGGGCATTGAGCCACGTGAGATCGTGAAGCAACTGAAGGGCATCTCCGGACCGACACCGGTATGGGATGGCAAAGGCGGACAAATTCTCTCAACACCGGATGCAATTGGCAAAGTGTTGGAGCGCTACATTGAAAACCGTGAACATCTGCGCCACTTTAAGCATGTTCCCCAGTCAGTGTCCAAGCCAATGTCCGGCAACCCGATGAAAGCCATGGGCAAGGATGACGGGCCAAAGTCCAACACCGCGTGCCCGGAGTGCGGGACAAATGTTGAGCATGTGAGCGGTTGCGTGGTATGCTACAACTGCGGGTGGAGTAAGTGCTAAACCTCGGGGACGATTCAATGAATCTCCTTGCAAGAAACTGTGCTGGAAGGATGCGGTAAGGAATAAGCTGTAACGCTGTTTTAGTCTCATAAGAGCAAAACGTACAACTTAGTAACTGAGAGCCCACCCTGACACAGGATGGGCTCTTTGCATTTACTGAACGACCAGACAAAGTAACTGGAAATAATGAACTATAGAAGGATGGAGGAAGCCATGTCAAACACTGCGAAGAATGTTATCATTCCCCAGCAGGCAGGGGTGTTTCGAGTTGTGTTCTTGTATGTCGGTCAAGGAGATTCAACGCTGCTTGTTGTTCCCTCAGCGGATTCTTACAAGTATTTACTTGTAGATTGCCACTTGGATAAGGACCTCGGGGGAATAGACGTTGCAACAATGCTTGCAGATTTGCTTGATCAAGAACTGGATATTTTTGTCAATACCCATCCTCATATTGATCACCTCAAAGGGGTCAAGGAAATCTTTGATGAGGTTGGTATCAAAGAGGTATGGCACTCTGGCCACATACCTGGAGGAGATCACAAAGAGTCTTACAAAGATCTCAAGAAGATCATTGACGAAATCGGTGAAACAAATGTCTATACGATGAAAGGTTCACGAGAGCGTAACAAACTTGATGACATC
>JBGPGQ010000263.1:0-4803 GCA_041483995.1 Bacteroidota bacterium | reverse complement strand
CTCTTTTCTGCAATCATGTTTCATCACAATCCTTTAACAAAGCGCCAAAATAACGGCCAATAGCACTTTCCATCTGTGCGTATAGTCACTACTCTGTCACGAAAAACCTGATACATTATCACACCAAATGTATCATCAGTAAGTCGTCAATTAAACAATCAAGCAATACTAGCGATGAAGTACATAGCTCTGAAACTATGCGTTGTCATTCTATTCTCTTGGACTGCCATGCGCACAGACAGTGTTCATGCCCAAGAAAAGCAGACTGAAAGTGCAGAAAACCAGGCACGAAAAAATGTGCTGAAGGATCAGAATGGTATCGTGCGAGCTATGTTCAACGTATCCGACAAAACAGCTTCAGGGTCACTTGAGCAACGAGCACGGACATTCCTACACGAAAACAGAGCGACCTTGGGAATTACCGAAAGCAATTCCTCATTCACGACAGAGAGAACTCAAACTATTCCGGGTGGGTCTCACGTAAGGTTCACGCAACACTATAACGGCTTACAGGTATTCCGTGGCGATGTTGTCGTCAGTGCAAACGACCGTGGCGAAATATGTATGGTAATTAACAATTGCAAACGAAATATTGAGCTGGAGACCACAGCTCCTTCAATCAATCCTTCCGCCGGAATCAGTATTGCGAGACAAGCAATCGGGACCAATGGTCGATCAGTAGGCAAGGAAGACGGCGCTGAATTAATGGTCTACCAAACTGAGTCCGGAGTAAGTCATCTCAGCTATCGGGTCACCATCGCAAGCGAAAATCCGTCGGGCGACTGGCAAGTATTCGTTGATGCGGCTTCAGGAAAAGTCTTGAATGTAGAAGATATGTCTGCGACGCATGTTGATGGCGCCAGGGTACAAGGTTCAGGGTTTGTGTACGTGACCGATCCTTTGAGCGCTGCCCACAAGATGTATGATTCACCGGGCTTCTCCGACAACAACGACGCAGACACCGATTCGCTTTCGGCGCACCGTTCATTAGTCACGCTCGATTCGCTCACGTATGAAGATGGCGTCTACAAACTTAAAGGACCATATTGCGAAGTAACTGACATCGAATCTCCTGCCGACCCAACATACTTCAGTGCAGCAACACCGGATGGTTTCCGGTATACACGCAGCCAACAGCAATTTGAAGCAGTGAATGTGTATTACCACGTCACCACAGCGTACCGGCATTTACTTGATCTCGGATTCTCTTCTCACGCATTGGAACAAATCCGACTTGATCCTCATGGTTTCCAAGGTCAGGATAACGCGCACTACATGCCATCAGGTAACTGGATCTCGTGGGGTGAAGGTGGTGTTGACAATGCTGAAGATGCAAACATGATATGGCATGAATACGGACATGCCATTCAATACAACTTTATTCCCACGTGGGGCGGCGGTGAAAGCGGTGCTCTTGGAGAAGGCTTCGGTGATTATTGGGCCGCATCCTACTCCCGCTCCTTTGCTCAGTGGCAGCCGGGAGATTATCATTACAATTGGGTCTTTCATTGGGATGGACATAATCCATTCTGGATGGGTAGAATTCTCAACGATATGCGGACATACCCTTTTGGAAACCTGGAGATTCATACTGCAGGCCAGATTTGGTCCGCGGCGTTGATGGGAATATGGGGAGAACTTGGCAGAGACATCACTGACCGGCTTATTCTCAAAAGCTTTTTCTATCTTGGTTCGGGTGTAACAGGTCCCATAGCTGCACAGGCAATTATTCAAGCCGACCGGGACTTGTACAACGGTGCACACATTCAAACCCTCGCTTATTGGCTGGGAACCCTTAAGCATTTCATTACTCCCGAGGCAACAACAGGTGAGTCGTACGACGGTGTACCAACAGAGTTCTCACTTGACCAGAATTATCCTAACCCGTTCAATCCATCGACTTCTATCCGTTATTCTCTTCCCGAACAAACATCAATCACACTAGCAGTTTACGACGTTCTTGGTCAGCGCGTAACAACTCTTGCTGATGGACTTCAGCAAACCGGAACACACACAGTAAGCTGGAACGGTACAGATTTCAATGGGATACAGGTAAGCACCGGTGTGTACTTCTATAGACTTGAAGCGAGGAATACAAGCACACACGCAGGGTTTGTACAGCTTAAGAAAATGATGTTGCTCAAATAAATAGAGCCGATTCCGCAATCCCGATTTCTTCTTTTTCTCTTCTTGATTCTCTTTCTTGTCTTCAGTATACTTCAATAGAATACAACCACATTCCTCTGTGTGAAGGAGACGTCCATGAAGGCAGCCTGTTTTACTATTTTCACTATCCTGTGTAGCATTATCGTTATCGCCCCGCTGGCATCGGGAGGAGAAAAAATAGGAGAACGGCTCGGCCGCGTGCTGAGTGTTAGTAATCCTAACGACGAGATTGTCCTGTGGGTTTACTTCACTGATAAAGGCTCACTCGAATCAATGAGATCGTCTGTTCCTCAAACAGTCGTTTCTCCTCGATCAATACAACGACGTCTCAAAGTCCGACCCATGAGTGAAGTTGTTGACTATTCTGATCTCCCCGTCGAGGAAGGATATGTGGAACAAATAGCATCCCACGTCATCCGTGTCCGCCAGCGATCAAAGTGGTTTAACAGCGTCAGCGTGATTGCCACGAAATCCCAGATTGCAGAACTTGAAACTCTACCCATTGTGAAAACATTGGAACTGCTGGCACGATTCAAAAAGAATCAGACTGAAGAAAACTTCACGACGGAAGCGCCGCAGAAAGAAATTGGCGGAAATGAAAGAGAGACATCCGTACTGGACCTCAATTATGGACAATCACTGGGACAGCTTGCCCAACTCAATGTTCCAGCAGTACACAATACCGGCAACTATGCACAAGGAGTCATTGTAGGAGTGTTCGATGATGGAGTCCGGCTGCCCAGCCATCAAGCATTTGACTCTCTTCACATAATTGCTACCTACGATTTCGTTGAGCACAAGGTGAGTGTCGTTCCAACTTATTCGCCCTCAGGCTTTCATGGCGTAAATACTTTATCGACAATCGGAGGCTATGCACCCGGGCAGTTAATTGGTCCAGCTTTTGGCGCCAGTTACATTTTGGCAAGAACAGAAGAGGATACAAGTGAGACTCCCATCGAGGAAGACAACTGGGCGGCGGCCATCGAGTGGGCTGATAGCATTGGTGTCGAAGTGACAAGCACGTCCTTAGGCTACCTGGACTACGATCCTCCATACACCAGTTGGACATGGCAGGACATGAATGGACATACGACTGTAATTACCAATGCCGCTGACATGGCAGTAGCACGGGGAATCGTCGTTCTGAATTCCGCCGGTAATGCCGGCTTTAATACCGTTAACACCCTCGGCGCACCGGCCGATGGTGACAGTGTATTGGCAATTGGCGCGGTAGACGCCAGCGGCATAAGGGTAAGTTTCAGTTCAGTCGGTCCAACCACAAGTGTTCCACCGCGTATAAAACCTGATGTTATGGCCCAGGGATCTTCCGTTCGCGTGGCAAGCTCGAGTAATCCAACAGGCTATGGTTTCTCTTCCGGGACTTCATTCTCCTGTCCGCTTTCGGCAGGAGTCGCGGCATTGATAGTGAAAGCACGTCCTAATGCAACACCCGTTCAAATTGGAAACGCAATGAGAATGACGGCGAGCAATGCAGGGTCTCCTGACAATCTCATGGGCTGGGGAATCATAAATGCGGTCGCAGCGATCAACTATCTTAGCGCGGTCGGCACAGGAACAGATCCACAGACACCTACGCATTTTCGTCTTGAACAGAACTATCCCAATCCGTTCAATCCTACAACTTCTATTCGCTATCAACTTGCAACGTCCGGACACGTTACACTCAAGGTATTTGATGTGCTTGGCAAGGAAATCGCGACAATCGTAAACGAGGCAAAGCCTGCGGGCAGCTACGAAATTACCTGGAACGCAAGTAATGTTGCGAGCGGGGTATACATCTACCGGCTTGAAGCGGGCTCGTTCTTTGATGCGAAGAAGTTGCTGCTTGTAAAATAATAGACGATTCAACTAGACTCACAGACCCCGACTGTTAGACAGCCGGGGATTTGCCTATTCAGCCAGTTTGTTGAGCAACTCTAACCATTTTACCGGATATAGTCGGCCAGCCTTGCACACACAATTACCAGTTTCGAGAAAGAGCAGAGAAGAGCCTGTGTCATCTTAACTCATCCATAATTGTCATCAGATTCAAATTTTTCTATTTGGATATTGACATTCCCGTTCACTTTTTGCATATATATACATATATATGTAGTAAGCATATAGTAAGTTCTTCCCTTTTCAATTGATCCCCAGATTAAGGGCTTTTTTATCCCCAAGCATGTGATAGAAGAACGCCAGTTCGTCATTCCGTATCGTCACTCATTTTTTCGCAACATATGTTCAGCTGCGTGTCGAGCAACTGCACTCGAAGTCGAATCCAAAACAAACAATACAATCCATCAATATCTTCAATATCAGGAGGCTTCATGTCTCACAAGTTGATACGAATGTGGTGCATAGTTCTGAGTGTGCTTTTCGCCGGGACATTGATTGCACAAGACCGTTCCGCAATGTGGAACGCAGCAAAAAGAATGAAATTTGGATTGGATGCACCGACATCGGCACAGCCGATTCAAACGGGGGGCGTAACCTTGAATCCAGATAGTCCGCCGAACCTACCCGACATTCCTATTTTCGCTCCATCGCCGAACGCACAGAGCGAGAATTCGATTGGCGTTAACTTTTCAAACCCTAACCAGTTAATGGTTTCAACAAATGGTAGAATTCCTGGTG
>JBGPGQ010000262.1:0-4807 GCA_041483995.1 Bacteroidota bacterium | reverse complement strand
CTGACCAGTCATTGTGGTTGGAAGCGTATGACTTTATCAGAGAGAGAATTCAAACACGTTATTTGACTCCCATCAAAGCAATCCTGTCTCTTGACTCGGACAATGGAGAAGGTTTTTCGGCCGTTACCCTGCACTGTTCTCTGATTGAGTTTCTTGCTGCACTTCATCAAGGTAAAATCTACAAATACAATAGCCCAGATGAAAGCAAGTATGAATACAAGAATAGTCGCGAAGTATTTGAAACTTTTCTCTCATCTGTCGAACCGTTCAAGACTGTTTTTTCAGGGCGAGAACATGAGTTTTACATAAATATCAGATGCGGATTGCTGCACGAGGCGGCTACTAAAGGCAACTGGAAGATCAGGTCTTACGGATCTCAAGTTATCAATACTGTCTGGGGCGAAACGATCCTGTACCGCGATCGGTTGGACTCTCTAGTCTTGAAGTATCTGGATATTGACTATAAGGAGCTGCTTCTAAATGATGTTAAGATTCAGAAAGCGTTTATTAGAAAGTTAGATAGTCTATGTGTTCCGTAAACGCGCTGAGACAACAACTGAGCAGTTGACGCAGAACCCGTATTGAACCTCTTCCGATTCTTTCCTATATTGTCCTCGCTTTCAATCTACCAATCAACTGAAATTGTTACAGGGAATTCATGAGTCGCATCTACATTGAGGATCTCTCGCACCATGTTGGCGAGGAAATAACGTTACGCGGCTGGCTGTACAACCAGCGTTCCAGCGGCAAAATCAAGTTTCTTGTTATGCGTGATGGCACCGGTTTGGTACAGGGCGTTGTTGTGAAAGCTGCAGTATCGGAAGAAGTGTTCAACCGCTGCGATGAGCTTACGCAGGAATCGTCCTTTGCCATGAAGGGAAAGGTGCGCAAAGAAGGTCGGGCGCCCGGCGGATATGAGCTTGATGTCAGTGACATCCAAATCATCTCCATTGCAAAGGAATACCCGATTACTCCAAAGGAGCACGGCGTGGAATTTCTGATGGACAGGCGTCATCTCTGGCTTCGCTCCAGCCGCCAGCACGCGATACTCCGTGTACGCCACCAGATCATCAAAGCGATCAGGGAGTTTTTCGAAGATAGAGGATTCTTATTACTCGACGCACCG
This sequence comes from Bacteroidota bacterium, assembly GCA_041483995.1. Taxonomy (GTDB): domain Bacteria; phylum Bacteroidota; class Ignavibacteria; order UBA10030; family UBA6906; genus JBGPGQ01. The sequence continues at coordinate 3,681 of JBGPGQ010000262.1, read as the reverse complement.
ATCTTCACTCCTGCTGCGTGCGAAGGGACATCGACGCTATTTGAAACAGAATATTTTGATTTAGGAAAGGCATACCTAACGCAGTCCGGTCAGCTCTATGGTGAAGCTGGTGCGATGGCATTTGGGAAGGTGTATGTTTTCGGTCCAACGTTCCGTGCTGAAAAATCAAAAACCCGCCGACACTTGACCGAGTTCTGGATGGTGGAGCCCGAAGTAGCCTTTAACGACCTGAACGACAATATGGATCTTGCGGAGGAGTTTCTTGAACATATTGTGCAGTCAGTGCTGAAACACAGAATGCCAGAGCTTAAGACTCTTGAACGCAACATACAGTTTCTCGAGAACGTCAAGCGTCCGTTGCCGCGGATAACATACGATGATGCGGTCGAGATACTCAAAAAGAAGGGGGTGAACTTTGAGTGGGGAAATGATCTCGGCGGTACAGATGAGACGGTCGTGTCTGAACAATTTGATAGACCTGTTATGGTGCACCGGTATCCTTCAGCAATCAAGGCATTCTACATGAAACGTGATCCCCTGAATCCCAAATTGGCCCTTGCAGTCGATGTGCTTGCGCCGGAAGGCTATGGCGAAATCATCGGTGGCAGTCAGCGGGAAGACGACTACCAGGTGTTACTCGATCGCATCAAAGAGCATAACCTTCCGCAGGAAGCGTTTGAATGGTATCTCGACCTTCGCCGTTTTGGATCGGTGCCTCATTCGGGATTCGGGCTTGGAGTTGAGAGAACCGTCTCGTGGATTTGCGGATTAGATCATGTGAGAGAAACGATTCCGTTTGCGCGAATGATTTATCGTTTGACGCCATAACCCCTCTTTTATTCTCCCCTCGAATGAGGGGAGAATGAGTTGATGCCGGATGACGATTCATTGTTTTTGGTCAATCATACGTAATGCTTAAAGCCACAAACCTCAGAAAAGAATTTTCCTCCATCCTCGCTGTGGATGGAGTTTCATTTGAAGTGCAAAGGGGAGAGATACTCGGTCTCCTTGGACCGAACGGCGCGGGCAAGACCACCTGCATCAGGATGATTCTCAACATCCTTCAACAGGATGCCGGTGATGTTACGTACGACGGCAGGCATTTCTCAGAGCAAACGCGGGACATCATAGGCTACCTGCCAGAAGAGCGAGGTCTGTACAAAAAGAGCAAGCTGCTCGATATGATACTCTACTTTGCGCAACTACGTGGTATGAGTGTAGGCAATGCGAAAGCGGAATCATATCGATGGCTTCAACGTTTCAATCTGCTTTCCTACAAAGACCGAAAGGTTGAAGAGCTCTCGAAGGGTAATCAGCAAAAAGTCCAATTCATTACTTCCATCATCCACGATCCGCTGCTCGTCGTTCTCGATGAGCCTCTTTCCGGTCTCGATCCCGTCAATCAAATCCTTTTCAAAGACATCTTTATGGAATTGAAGCAGCGCGGAAAGGCGATCATCTTTTCAACCCATCAGATGGATGCCGCTGAGAAACTCAGTGACACGCTTTGTCTAATTAACCGCGGAAAGGTTGTCTTGAGCGGATCAGTCCGTGATGTGAAGAAACGCTACGGCAAGAATGCGGTCCACATCGAGTTCGATGGAGACGGGACATTCATGAAATCTCTTTCTATTGTGAGTAGATGCCTTCTGTATGAGAATTCTGCAGAGCTTGAACTGCGGGACGGCCTGAATGGCCAGTCATTGCTTCCTCAAATTATCGGGCGTGTTGAAGTACGGAAGTTCGAGGTGCTTGAGCCCTCCCTGAACTCAATCTTCCTTCAGATTGTCGGCATGAATGAAATGCACGCAGAATCTCCGAAAGCGGAGGCCGCAGCATGAAGAAAATCCTTGTCGTAGCAAAGTGGGAATATTTTGAAAAGGTGAAGAGCAAGGCATTCATCATCTCTCTATTTCTCATGCCGGTCATTATGGTCACGTTTGCGATTCTGCCGGGCCTCCTCGCGAACCAGGAAGACAAAAACACAAAGGCCATCGGTGTTATCGACTTGAGTGGTGAAGTTGCAAGCATCTTTACCCAGCGCATGCAGGACCGCTACAAACTGCCTGACGGGCAACCACGGTACATCATCCAAGTAATTGCAACAGGAAAACACGTCAATCTGGAAGAAGCACTCCATCAGGGGGATGAGAAGGTGGTTACCGATGAGATTGAGGGATATTGCATTATTGGAGCGACGCTTTCAGACAGTCTCGTTGAGTACCGTTCGAAGAATGTGGGTGACTTCAGGATCAGCAATCGCATCGAAGAGAACGTACGCCAGATTCTCACTGAGAAAAGGATTGCGGCGCTCGGTCTTGACCCGGTGTTGCTTAAAGATCTGAAGGTGCCGCTTAATGTCCGTCCAGTGAAACTTTCGAAGTCGGGAGAAGCAGAGGGAGGAGGCTTCGAACAGGTGTTCTTTACAGCGTATATCTTTTTGATGATGCTCTTCTTCCTGATCAACACGTCCGGGCAGTTGCTTGTGAGAAGTATGTTGGAGGAAAAGGGGAACCGTATCGTGGAAGTGCTTGTGTCATCATGCTCGCCGACGGAACTGATGGCCGGAAAGGTACTCGGGTTGAGCGGACTTGGCTTTACACAGATCGGTTTCTGGGCATTGATAGGACTTGCTGCAACACTCCAGTTTGGAGTGACGCTCGTGCCGGTTTCACACGCGCTTCTTCTGGTGATATATTTTGTTCTTGGATACTTGTTTTATGCTGCGATATTTATTGCGCTCGGTTCACCTGTCACTACGGAACAGGAGGCACAGCAGATCAACAGTTATCTTGTCCTCGTGCTCATTCTTCCTCTGGTGATTGCGTTTCCTGCAATGCAGAATCCGAACGCGGGCTGGATAAGAATTCTTACATACTTTCCACTTCTCACGCCGACGATGATGGCCTTGCGAATTCCAATCCAGACTCCCTCGGTGTGGGAAATTCTCTCTACGATCATTTTGATGAGTGTGTGCATCGTCGGAGGGATGCGGGTAGCGGGGAAGATTTTCAGAGTTGCCATTCTTTCAACTGGCAAACGGCCGGGATTTGCAGAGATGCTGCGATGGGTAAAGACCGGATAACAACATGGAGGTCGGATGAACTGTAAGTTGCGTAGCCTCGTTTTTGTTTTGTCTTTTGCAATGCCAATAATCGCCAACGCTCAAGTTGTGTTGCCCGAAAAAAGTCCTGCAGGACTCAGAGAAAACGTCTTTGGCCTTGGATTTTTTGGCGGCCCGGCAACAGGTCTTGGTTTGAGTTTCCGTCACCATTTGCCGTCTGCGTTCAGTTATCAGATTACGGGAGGGATCATCAAAGCGAATGGGCGGCTTCGCTATGATATCGGTGCCGAGGCACAGTATGATTTAGCGCGAACAGCGTCGAGCCGTTTTTTTGTGGCGGGCGGTTTTGGTTACTACTACGCTGGAGCATCCGGAACGAATGAAATGGAAGGACCGACTCGAATTGGTCTTGGCATTGCAGGTGAATTTGCCACTACGGCAGGCTTGCAAACAACCGTGGAAGTCTTGTTCACATATTTCAGCGACGGAACAGTGTTGCCGCTTCCACAGCTCGGGTTCCACTATTATTTTTATTGATGAGAAGGCACGTTCTTTTGATTCTGGGGAAAATTTGTGCTACCTTTGAATTACTTTTTTTGAATTCTGACTCTCATCCG
>JBGPGQ010000261.1:0-4816 GCA_041483995.1 Bacteroidota bacterium | reverse complement strand
GTGGAGAGTCACGAACTTGATAGGTGGACAGGTAAAGAACATCTACATACATGGCAACTTGAGTGTGGCAGGACCTTCTGCATTACTGACATCCACAGGCAGCGGTGCCGACACACTGGCAAAGGCAATTGTCAACATCGATGGTAATGTTAATCTCTCCGCCGGTACGTGGAATCTCTGCAACAGCTCTTCAGCGTATGCTGAGTGGAAGGTAAAAGGAAATGTTAACGTCACGGGCGGTACACTGTTGGCAAGCGGATCAAGTGGTTGGACCGGTAGGCGTATCTTGAATTTTGTCGGGGGTGGAACGCAAATCTTCACGGTGACCAGCCCCGGAATAATAGGAACAGCTTCGGGAATGTTCAAGGTCAGCAATAGCTCAACGGTTCAAGTGAATTTCCCGTTTGCACTCATGTCGGGAGGCACGGTCAATCTTGAAAGTGGTACGTTCCTCACCACCAGTACGAACAAGATTACAATTGCGGCGAACGGAGCTATTTTTGGTGGAAGCACGTCAAGTTACGTTGATGGTCCATTATCTATAATAGTCGCATCCACAAATCCTACGACAAAGATATTTCCGGTCGGCAAGGGAGGAATATACCGCCCGGTAACGCTGACTGTAAACCACACCGCAGCAACTGCAACCACGTATACGGCTGAGCTTTTGAATTCAACTGTAACAGCAAGAGTATTGCCTGGTACGCTCAGTGCTGTTTCTTCGGTCCGCTACTATACTATTGCAAAAGGGACAGGCGCAAGCTTGTCGCCGACACTTGGTGCGACAGTTCAATTGAACTACAGCGTTGATGATTCTGTGTCCAACGCAACGCTGCTTCGCGTTGCAAAGGATGATGGAGCGGGCAATTGGTTGAACCTTGGCGGCAGCGGCACCGCAGATACCACGGGCTCAATTACGTCGAATGCATTCTTCTCGTTCAGCGATTTTGTACTTGCGACAGCAGATACGAGTTTGCCCCCAGTCACTCCCACTGTTACAACAACTGCGATGAGCTATATCTCAACAACATCTGCAAGAAGCGGTGGTAATGTCACCAATGACGGCGGTGGTGCAATATCGGAGCGCGGCGTGTGCTGGAATACTTCAGGTGCGCCCACAGTCTTAGATAGCAGCACTTCAGATGGAACCGGTGCTGGCGTATTTGCAAGTCAGCTTGTGGGTCTCACACCTGGTGTAACGTATCATCTTCGCTCGTATGCAACCAACTCGGCAGGCTCCGGATATGGAAATGAGATAGTGTTCTCAGCACTAACCTCGATCATCCCTCCGACTGTTACCACGACTTCCATTTCAAGCATACAGGTGACAACTGCAATTGGCGGAGGAAATGTATCGGATTGGGGTGGAGATTCGGTAACAGCGAGAGGTATTTGCTGGAATACTACAGGGGCTCCGACGATTGCAAACAGCCATTCGATTGACGGGAGCGGACTTGGTTCCTACATCAGCGGGTTATCAAGTCTCACCGGGGGTACACCATACCACGTGCGCTCTTATGCAACGAACAGTGCAGGGATTGGCTATGGCAATGAGGTTGCATTCACGACTCAAACCCCCCAGCCGGATACAACGGTGATCGTCGACCATGACAGCAGCGGGAATTATCTGACAGTCCAGGCGGCCTTCAATGCTGCACCCACTGGCTACACCGGGAAATGGACGATATTCGTTCGACGAGGGGTGTACTACGAAAAATGTCTTTTGGCCAGTGGAAAAACTCATATCGTTCTCCAGGGCGAAGACAGGGACAGTACGATCATCACGTATGACGACTATGCCGATAGATACGGAGTTGGTAATCCCGGAACAAGTGGTTCATACTCGATTGCAATTGATGCGAGTGACTTTACAGCAAAGGACATAACATTTCAAAACACCTACTTTCCCCATGTAGGAGTCGTTGGCACGCAGGCGGTAGCGTTGAGAACGCAAGGTGATCGACATGAATACATCAACTGCAAAATTCTTGGATATCAGGATACATATTACACGTGGGGCGGTAACGGCACCGGCAGGATGTATCACAAGAACTGCTTCATCGAAGGAACCGTCGACTTTATCTTTGGCCGTAACATAGTTGTGTTCGATAGCTGTACGATTCATCCCATTCGCAATGCAGGGACGCTAACAGCAGGCAGTACAGATGCATCTTCAAAGTACGGATATGTCTTCCGGAATTGCACAATTCTTGGGGACTCAATTGGATATGATGGCAATCCTATAACGTCATTCTATTTGGGAAGGCCCTGGCAAGCAAGTCCTCGAACGGTGTTTCTCCACAACAGTGAACCCTGGAATCTTCATCCGGCAGGTTGGCTGGCATGGAATGTCACCCCTGGTTTGTACGCGGAATACAACTGTTTCGGCCCAGGGGCAGGAACATCCAGCCGCGTAAATTGGTCGTATCAGCTCTCAGATTCAGCCGCAGGCACGTACACTCTTGCAAGGATCTTTGCGAGAAGCTCCGCAGTCTCCAACTTAATTCTTTTTGATTGGATGCCTGCGAACGCATCGGGAGATCCGTCTGTAGGTGTTCCACCACACTTTGAAAGCACCCCAAGCCCGTTCTCGTTTGGCAGCGTGTTTGTTACATCCAGCAAGGCCGACAGCACTGCAGTAAAAAACACCGGCTTCGGTGTAATGGCAATCAGTGGGATTTCGTCCAGCAACGTGGCGGAGTTTGTCGCAACTGACGCAGTGCCACTTTCAGTTCCTGCCGGAGACAGCATATGGATCCACGTGACGTTCCAGCCGACCGCACTTGGTTTACGCCAAGGTCACGTTGTTTTCACACACGACGGGAGCACATCACCCGATACAATTGACGTGGAAGGGACGGGAAGTTCCAGTGTCAGTGTATCCGTTCCGATTGCTTCGGGCTGGAATATGATTTCGAACCCTGTCACGGCGGCGAACGACTCGGTACGAGCATTGTATCCGACATCATCCATAGCATATGCTTTTTGGTTCAACGCAGGTTCAGGATATGCACAGAGCTACACGATGTCGAATGGCCAGGGCTATTGGGAAAAATTCCCGAGCGCAATGTCCCAAAGTGTAACAGGTCTTCCCCGAACGCTGGATTCGATTAGTGTTGTTGCAGGATGGAACATGACCGGATCAATCTCTAATCCAGTCGACACAAATACGATCACGAGCGTGCCTTCGGGTCTGAAAGCATCACCTTGGTTTGGCTATGCAGGAGGATATACCGCTGCACCTCAACTCCAACCGGGAAGGGCATACTGGATCAAGTCGAACGGATCGGGCAAATTTATTCTGGCGACCACGCTGCTTCTTACCAAGTCCAAACCGACGGGAGATGATGCCCTTGCTTTTCTGAACACACTCACCATAACTGATGGCAAAGGTGGTTCACAGACCCTGTATTTTGGCGCTGTAGAAAATGAAACTCCAGCTGGATTGTACACAATGCCTCCGGCACCACCTGTCGGAGCCTTCGACGCTCGCTTCGAAACATCCGATGGGGGCTCAATGGTCAAAACACATACGAGGCAGGTATCAAACGGTCTCGAGTTCCCCGTAACAATTCAGTCGGATGCGTATCCAGTAACGGTCACGTGGAAAATGAGCAATGGCACCACATCGTATGAGTTGAGCGATGGCGTTGGTGGTCGTGCGTTTCAATTGAAGGAGATGAGGGGAGAAGGCAGCATTAAGATTGCCAATAGGCTGAACATGATCTATGTGAAGTTCATTGGCGACCAGGAATTGCCTAAAGAGTTTTCGTTGTCTCAGAATTACCCCAATCCATTCAACCCCACCACGAGCATTCGTTTGGCGTTGCCTGTCCAGAGCATGGTGCAAGGAGAGATTTACAATCTGCTGGGTCAGAGAGTGGCGACGATAGTGCATGAGGATCTCGCGGCAGGCTATCACACGATAGAGTGGAATGGGAGGGGGGACCGGGGCCAACAGTTGGCGAGCGGCACGTATTTCTTTAAGCTGGCGGCTACCGGCACTAACGGCGTGAGACTGAATCAAATACGCAAGCTTCTGATGCTGAAATAACAGATTGATGGCAGGAATGGACTATACCAAAGTGTGTCATCGCCAAAAGTCCGGTGTGTGGACAATCCTTCTTGTTTCTATTCTCTCCGCCTGTCGAACTGACGCGCAGGCTCCATCAGACCCGTGGAAGGAATTGCCATCGATTCTGGAGAGAATCAAACCCCCGGAATTTCCAGCGAAGAACTTTCTCCTCACCGAGTTTGGAGCCAAAGGTGATGGAGTAATTGATTGCTCCAATGCGTTCCGGTTGGCGATTGAACAATGCTCAAAAAGCGGCGGCGGAAAAGTCGTTGTAACGAAGGGCGAATTCCTCACCGGTCCGATTCACTTGGAGAGTAACGTCAATCTCCAACTTGAAGATGGTGCAATCATCAAGTTCCACCGCGACCCCAGGAAGTATTTGCCACTCGCGTTCACGCGTTGGGAAGGCGTGGAGTGCATGAACTACTCACCGTTTGTGTATGCATATGGGAAAACCAATATTGCAATCACCGGTAAGGGAACCCTCGACGGACAAGCGGACAATGAGTTCTGGTGGCCGTGGAAAGGGAGCAAGGATGCTGGTTGGAAAGAGGGGATGCCAAACCAAAAGCCCGGTCGGGATTCACTGTTTGCGATGGGCCAAAGAGGTGTTCCGGTTGAAGATCGAAAGCTCGGAGAGGGTTTCTATCTCCGTCCCAATTTCATCCAACCGTACAAATGCAAGAACATCCTCATCGAAGGAGTGAAAATCATCAACTCTCCGATGTGGGAGATCCACCC
>JBGPGQ010000260.1:0-4828 GCA_041483995.1 Bacteroidota bacterium | reverse complement strand
TGGAAAAAACCGAGCCCGGTGTCGGCGAAGCGGGGTTGAACCACAATGAATCCGGGTGCAGGTTGAGATAGGGATATATTTCAGATGTATCCAGTGTGGTCAACGCTCCCTGTGTAACGCTGAGACGAACACGGAAATGATATGTCTCACCATCGTCTGGTACAGAGGCCGAAAACGAACCTGTCCGACCAACAACGATGTATTGTGAATAATGAACGTGAGTGTTGTGGGCAAGATCAACGTCCCATTGATATGTCACCGGCCCTTGTGTCGTATCAACGGTCGTTGCTTCGAGCAATACGGTTTGGTTTTGATGAAACAAATCAGGGTTGAACGGATACAGGATACTTCCTACCGGCGGCACCTGCCCAACAACAACTCGAAAGGCTGCTATTGCGCTACCACCATGAGTGTCCGTAACGGTCACAGTCACCGTATCCGTTCCAACGGCATTATAGGTGTACGACGTATCAGCTTTGACGAGACTGTCACCGTTGCCCAGTGACCATACATAATGCAGGGTATCACCATCGGGATCGGTGGAGCCAGAAGCACTCAGCGTCACTGTTAGCGGCGCATAGCCGAACGTCGGTGTAACAGTTGCATGAACAACCGGATTGTGATTCCCGATGACATAGCGAACACGCTGAATCTGGTTTGCATCAATTGCCACATAGTAGAGATCACCACTTGCAGGGTCTGTCTCAATGTCAACCGGACCCTGTGCCCCACTGATAAAATTACTTGTGCTGACAACGTTGTCATTGTTATCAACCTCTATTACACGAATCCAATGTTCGGTGTAGTCAGCAAGATAGTAACGGCCCTGGTAGGTGCCCGGATAGCTTGTTCCGGTATAAAACACGCCGCCAATGGAACAGCTCCCTATCCACCCGACGGGGAAAGAATTCCCGCCGTTGGTATGATCCCACCACAATACCGGCGAGGTCTTTGAAGCCGGGTTTTCTGAATTCAGGGGGGCTGAACATAATACGTTCGCGTTAGGAGATGCAGTCGATGTCACGGCGCTGTAACTTCCCTGCGTAAAAGGTCCCTCCTTGCACGGCCAGCCAAAATTAATGCTATCGTGTCTTGCTATGTTGAGTTCTTCGGTGTCATTCCATCCGACATCACCAATGTATAATGTCCCAGGATGGCCATTCGCCGCGACCGTATCTCCTGTCCCCGGGCGAATCGCATAACGGAATGGATTGCGCAAGCCGTACACCCACACGCGCGAGCGCGCAGAACTCCCGTTGCCATCCCAATAAGGGTTGGATGGAAGACCGAGACCTGTTTCCTTATCAACCCTTAATATTTTCCCGCACATGCTGTTCAGTGTTTGAGCGCGGAATGCGCCCAAATTCTCAAGTGGATTCGTCTTTCCAGACCCGAATGCCGCAGGATCAAGACCACCTGCATCAGTCGTGCCGAAGTGAGCGGCATCTCCCGACCCAACAAGGAGAGTCTTGTCCCGCCCGAACCTGAGCGTCCCTATCGTGTGCGATCCTTCCGTGCCTGGATGCGGAATGCCTGTGGACCACGAACCACCAATCAATATTTGCCGCGTCGAGAGATCCGCCACATTGGGGTCCGCAAGACTTGCTCTATAGCGCTCGAGCCGACAGAATGCCACCGTGTTATTATCATTTCCGTTACTATCGGGATCTACAACGTACAGGAAATATACCCACCTGTTCGTGCCGAAATCCGGATCAAGCGCCACTCCCATCAGGCCGCGGTCAAAATTAGAAAGTACTTTTGTTGAGAGATCAATAAATGGAGTCGCAAGTTGCGAGCCCCCCGATGTAATCGTCCACACCACTCCGCCTTTTTCTGCAACGAGCTTCCTCCCATCATTGAGAAAAACAATTTGAGTGGGCAAATCAAATGTTGCCGTTGGAAACGGGTTCTCTATGACAAAACCCGGGGGGGCTGTTTGTGCATGTGCAGAGTGTACAAAAGAAAAGAGAAGACATGAACCAGCGAGCAGGAAAAGCAGTCTGTATCGAGCGATCAGGTTTGTAATACTCTGCCGGGAGAGCGCTGACGTTCTTGCAGGAGAGTAGCGATGCAAACGCCCGTGCACTCGCAACAATCGTTTGGAGTGATTGCGCGTATCTGTCCCCGCTTCGATTTCATCTCCCTTGCCTCGTGAAAACGGTAAGGGGAAAAAAATCAGAGAGAACAAAACACCGAGTGAAACAAGCAACTTCAGATTACCCACCATAATCTCCGATGCTTATCGTCCCTTCGTAGCTCCTTTTCTTGAGAACGGATCGCTCGCCGGTCTCAAGCTGGGAACCGGTCCGCCTGACTGCTTCAAGACCAACTTGCCCGATTGATTCACCTTCACCCAATAACTTCGCGCCGGCTGTATGCTGTCTGCCACCGTATATCCGGATCCATTGAAAAGATAATACGGTGAAAGTACGATACCGGATGGAATTTGCTCAATACTATCAATCGCGACGGGATAGCTTATGGAGCCCACCATGTTCCAGCCTTGAACAACATGAATCGTATCAATAGCGCGTGCCTCGCCATCAAGCGTCAGTAATTGTGAAGAAGGATACTTTAGCCAGTAGCCTTCTGTATATCGTAAGGTGTCCCGAATTACGTAACCTGTCGATGATTGAAACGAGTATGCGCTGGAATTCGATCCTGAGAACACTTGTGTCTTCCGCAAATCAGGGACCGTCAATGGCACGGAAAGCATGTTCCAACTTCCGAGCACTGAAAAACTCAGGGAGGCATCTTGCATGATTGCAAAATTATTATCGCTCACATCTGCCACAGTCGTGTCGGTGACACTGGAGATTCGGATACGTCCCTGCGTCGTAACAGGCAACGTCACTGTCCAGGCCTCAGAACTGTCATTTGGTGTGCTCGGGAATAATGTTTGATAGCTTGAGCCTCCATTGCGTGAAAGCTCGATCTTCACACTTCCCGTCGTGAACGCGGATGTCCATTGTATGGTCTGTGTGGAATCCACATGCCATATCTCCCCACCGTTCGGCGTAGTAACCGTAAGCGCCGGTTGGACAATACTGAAGTTTGCATTGCTCGTATCGGCAACACCCGGAATGGCAATACTTGAGATACGGATTCTTGCCGTGGCACTCACCGGACCTGTGACAATCCAGTTCTCGGAATCGTCATTGTCTGTGCTGTCAAACAGTACTTCAGGGAATGTAGATCCCCCATTGCGAGAAAGCATCACTTTGACTTTCCCTGGAATATTTGCATGCGACCATTGAATCACCTGCGATGAACCGATGGGCCATGGCTCTCCACCGTTCGGAGTGATAACTGTAAGCGCCGGTTGAACAACGCTGAAATTCGCGTCGCTCGTATCGGCAACACCGGGAATGGCAATACTTGAGATACGGATTCTTGCTGTGGCGCTCACCGGACCTGTGACAATCCAATTCTCGGAATCGTCATTGTTTGTGCTGTCAAACAGTACTTCAGGGAATGTGGACCCCCCATTGCGAGAAAGCATCACTTTGACTTTCCCGGGAATATTTGCATGCGACCATTGAATCGCCTGCGATGAACCGATGGGCCATGGCTCTCCACCGTTCGGAGTAATGACTGTAAGCGCCGGTTGAACAATGCTGAAGTTTGCGTTGCTCGTATCGGCAACACCCGGAATGGCAATACTCGAAATACGGATTTTTGCCGTGGCACTCACCGGACCTGTGACTGTCCAATTCTCAGTTAAGTCGTTTGCTGTACTGTCAAAAAGTACTTCTGGGAACGTTGAGCCGCCATCGCGGGAGAGCATAACCTTGATCTTCCCCGGAATATTTGCTTGCGACCATTGAATCGTCTGCGATGAACCTATGGGCCATGGCTCTCCACCGTTCGGAGTAGTGATCGTAAGCGCCGGTTGAACAACACTGAAGTTTGTGTTGCTGCTGTCCCGGACAGTGGAGTCGGCGACACTTGAAACTCTTACACGAACAGTTGCGCTGACAGGACCGGTCACTACCCAGCTCTGCGAACTGTCATTGGGAGTACTGGAAAAAAGAGTTTCTGAAAATAATGCCCCACCGTTACGGGAGAGATCGATCTTGACATTCCCTGAAACTCCGGATGAAGTCCATTGAATCGTCTGCGTCGATCCAATCGGCCAGCTCTCACCCCCATTTGGAACGGTCACCGTTATCGAAGGTCCGACGCTCGTGATGGTTAGTATCGACGTACCGGTAAGAGCCTGAGCGTCAGGATTTGTGACAGTAACGTTTTTTGCCCCCGCTGTGGCTCCGACCGTATTGAGATTCAATGTTACAGTAGTGGGATTCACGTATGTCACACTGTTGACCACAACGCCGCCGGTAACAGTCGATGCAATCCGATTTGCAAAGCCGGATCCCGGATCGAAGAAACCAGACCCGGTGACTTGTGTTCCCGTTATTGTTACATTCACCGAAGCCTGACCCGCCGCAACGCTTGGCGGACTTGATGACGCAGGTGTTGCAGGTGGCGGTGCTTTAAGCTGAACGATACGGCAGCCATAGGAATTTGCCACATCACAGAACTGTGCAACTCCCCACATCGTCATGTCATCGTTCGGGTCAAGACTAACGTACGTGTAGTCTCCCCACCGACGAGGCCGACCATTCCCCGAGTCGCTCCCGGGATTGTATGCAGCACCGCTAGTAGTATAGAGAACCGGAGTTTGCATTGTGCCAAGTGCATCGCCGGAAAGTCGGCCAACTGTTGCTGCATTGGCAAATTCATTTGTCCCGGCGGTGCTGAACACCATCGCTGCATGCCCTTGACCGGAAACCATGATCGAGGGAATCCAATAGTTTCTCTG
>JBGPGQ010000259.1:0-4837 GCA_041483995.1 Bacteroidota bacterium | reverse complement strand
GATGTAGCACGGGCCTTCAATCACGGCAGTCGGAAAAATCTTTACATTGTTGCCAACATAAATTGGACCCGCCTCCGCATCAAGCACAGCTCCTGCGTTGACGATGCTCTTCTTGCCGATATGAATATTCTTTTTGTTGATGAGAACAGCAGAGGCATGAACTTTCCCTTTTCGGGTAACAAGCTTCCGGTTCTTAGTAACATGGAGAAAGTCGTCGAGAAGTGTGAGTTCATTTGCGTAAATCAAATCCCAAGGATACCGGACCAGCGATGCTTCAACCTCAACTTTGGAAAGACCATCGAGGAACCCAAGGTCGAGAATATCTTCTTGAAACTTTGATTTCACTTTGTCGAGATTTGTGCTTGAGAGATACGCTGCCACGGTCTCACCGCCAGAAACAAACAGAGTATCTGAAGAAGTCTTCCGGATTGCCTTTGCGAGTTGTCTTGTCATAACGCATCGGCCGTTCACAAAGAGACACGAGTCCGAAGAAACCTGGTTTACTTCAAGACCTGGATTCTCTTCTTTGAGGTAAGCAGCGAGATACTGGCGTGTGTGCAGTGAGATTTGTCGTGGAGAAAGATAGCCGAGGGTTCTTTGGTGGAGGCTGAACATTCCGCACCGCAAATCATACACGGGACGGAAGTAGGTCAACGGAAGAAAATTGCTTGCAAAGTTATCTTCAAAAATACACAGGTGCATAAGTTGCTCAGGGAAACACAAAGGGCGGATCTCGATCCGCCCCTGCTTCTGGTCTCACGCAGCGGGTGCTGCGGACGCTTCTGCGCTCTTCTTTGCGTACTTCCTGTTATACTTCTCAACGCGACCGGCAGAGTCAACCAATTTCTGGCGACCGGTGAAGAATGGATGACAGGCAGAGCAGATTTCGAGTTTCAGGTCACCGATGGTGGACCGAGTTACAAACGTATTACCGCAGATGCAGGTAACCGTTGCTTTTCTGTATTCGGGGTGGATACCGTCTTTCATGAACGCACTTTCCTTTCTAAACACTCTATCGTTTTCGGATTTAACTGAGTTTAATATAGCGGTTTTGGCTCAGATATGCAACCACGCCCTTCATGAGGCTGTGTCGTCCTCTTGACTGGAATAAACATCCCCCTCTTGAGAGGGGAACCGAAGGGGTGTGTTGCAAGTGGCATTATCATCACACACCCCTGTCCGCCTCCGGCGGACATCCCCTCTGAGAGTGGGGAATTATGTGAACCGAGGTTGCTGGGTCTTTTACTTACTTCAACAGCAACATCTTCTTCACTTGTGTAAACGCCCTACCTTGATTATCTGCAGCCGTCGCATCAAGCCGATAGAAGTAGACATCCGAAGCAACGACCTTGCCTGCATTGTCTCTTGAGTCCCATTCAACAGACTTGTAACCTGCCGGTTGAATCTCGTCTGCCAATGTCCGGACTTCCTGGCCAAGGATGTTGAAGATTCTCAACGTGAGACTGCTCTCGACTGATAGCTGATACCTTATTTGAGTAATAGGATTAAAGGGATTAGGGTAGTTCTGTTCAAGCGCGAGAACAGTTGGCAAAAGGTCTTGATCTTGTACTCCAACGGCGCGAGTTGACGACCATTTCGCAATGTAGGTTGATGGCTTTCCACCAGCGGTCGTAAAGTATCCTCCTACATAGAGATCATTCTTGATCATCGCAAGTGAGTTGACACTTCCATTCATCCCACTTCCGAGTGCGGACCATCTTGTTCCGTTCCATTTGGCGATAGAGTTTGCGTTAACACCACCCGCGGTTGCGAACATCCCTCCTGCATAGAGATCAACTCCAATCCCTGTCAAAGTATAAACGCCATCATCCACCCCACTTCCGAGCGCAGACCAGTTCGTACCGTTCCATTTGGCAATATGGTTAGCACTGTCACCACCCGCTGTTAAGAAACCTCCTCCTGCATAGAGGTTAGTTCCGATTACCGCAAGGGCGCGGACATAATTATCCATTCCGCTTCCGAGTGCAGACCAGTTTGTCCCGTTCCATTTCGCGACAGAGTTAGCGCTAACACCACCTGCGGTTGTGAAGATTCCTCCTGCATACAGATCAGTGCCGGTCACCGCAAGGGTATAGACAAAATCATTCATCCCGCTTCCGAGAGCGGACCAGCTTGTCCCATTCCATTTGGCGACATAGTTTGTACTAACACTGCCTGCGGTTGTGAAGTATCCACCAGCATAGAGATCATTCCCGATCACAGCGAGAGCGTAAACAAAATTATTGACTCCGCTTCCGAGCGCCGACCAGTTTGTCCCGTTCCATTTGGCAACATAGTTTGTACTTACACTATCTGCCGTTGTGAAGTACCCTCCTACATAGAGATCTGTCCCCATGATGGCAAGCGACCAAACAGGATTATTCATACCGCCTCCGAGGGCAGACCAGCCTGTACCATTCCATTTGCCGACGTAGTTTGCATTGATCTCACCCGCG
Organism: Bacteroidota bacterium; assembly: GCA_041483995.1. Taxonomy (GTDB): domain Bacteria; phylum Bacteroidota; class Ignavibacteria; order UBA10030; family UBA6906; genus JBGPGQ01. Next base: position 2,381 of record JBGPGQ010000259.1, on the reverse strand, counting down.
GTCGTGAAGTATCCTCCCGCGTAGAGATCAGTCCCGATCACCGAAAGGGCGTTTACACGTTCATTCATCCCGTTTCCAAACGCAGACCAACGTACCCCGTTCCATTTCGCAATATGGTTTGCGAGGACACCACCTGCGGCACTGAAGAATCCTCCAGCATAAAGATCATCCCGGATTACAGCAAGGGCGTTGACCGTCCCATTCATCCCGTTTCCAAGTGCTGACCAGCTTGTTCCACTCCACTTCGCAACATACCTTACGCTGATACCCCCTGCACCGCCAAAAGTTCCACCCACATAGAGATCACTACCAATCGTTGCAAACGTATAAACAGGATTATCTACGCCGCTTCCGAGAGCGGACCAACTTGTCCCGTTCCATTTGGCAATATGGTTTGCACTAATACCACCTGCAGTTATGAAAAATCCCCCCGCATAGAGATCTGTCCCGATCGCTGCGAGCGCGTTCGTTTCCTCATTCATTCCGCCTCCGAGGGCAGACCAGCTTGTGCCATCCCATTTGGCAATATGGTTTGCACTAATACCACCTGCAGCTGTGAAGTCTCCTGCCGCGTATACATCGGTACCAATCGCAGTGACAGCATACACACCACTATCCATTCCCCCTCCGAGTACAGACCAGTTTGTCCCGTTCCATTTGGCGATTGAGTTTGCACCAAGACCACCTATAGTTACGAAGATCCCTCCCACATAGAGATCGGTCCCTATCACCACCAGAGAATTGATGTCACCACTTGCCCCACTTCCGAGTGCAGACCAGCTTGTCCCGTCCCATTTTGCAATGTGGTTTGCACTTGTGCCACCTGCGGTTGTGAAGCGGCCGGCTGCATACACATCAGTACCGATCACAGCAAGGGCGAAGACATAACTGTTCATCCCGCTTCCAAGCGCAGACCAGCATGTTCCGTTCCATTTAGCGATACGGTTTGCGCTGACACCACCTGCCATTGCGAAGTTTCCCCCCGCGTAAATATCGTCCCCGCTCACAGCAACACAATAGATAACATTGTCCATCCCTGGGGCTACAAACCTGCCGTCCCATGAGGTGTCATCAGGGACGGTCTTCAGTGTTTCTTCACTCCTGAGAAATCTTGGTTTTCCATCTGCGCTGGTGTACATCTGCCATCCCTTTACATCCAAAGCACCGTGGAGTTTCCCATCCAACCGCACGCTGCCGTCGGCGTTGAGCATACTGTCCAGTGGCATGAGTTTCTGCTGGAACGTCTGCGCAACAGCGGTAAGCGAATATGTGAAACAGAGAAACACAAAAATGAAGTACGTTTTCTTCATGGTTGTCCTAGAGATACGATCATTGCGAGAGTCAGACTGAAAAGCAGAGGAAGATTGGCGTTGAAAAGAAGTCTTCATCGCTGGCAATATCGTCAACCCTTTTCGAATTGTCAATTTTGTTAGCGTAATGAGGTCGAAGTCTTGCAAATAGGCCACAAATGTGATAGATTAGCACCAGTCCAACAAATCCGCGGGAGGTTGTGCTGTGAGAACTAACCTGAAAAAATCCATTTGTTCGTTGTTCATCGGTGTATTGTGCATTGCGTCTACCCATGCCGGCACAAACACCGTCTACGATTTCCTCCGCAGCGATGTGAGCGCGCGGGCGGCGGGAATGGCCGGGAGTTTCGTCTCCGTTCTGAATGATCCAAACATACTCTTCTACAATCCTGCAGGGTTAAGCACACTGGAGAAGCCAATGGGGTCGGTCGGGTTTTTCAAACACCTGCTTGATATCAACTCCGGCTACGTTTCTTACGCTCAGCCCTATGAAGACATCGGGTACTTCGGGGCGGGAATCATCTATACAAATTACGGTTCGTTCGATAAGACCGATGAACTTGGAAACGTCCTCGGAACATTTCATGCGGGAGACATGGCGCTGACGCTGGGGTATTCAAACTTTCTGGATGAGAACCTCTTCTACGGCGTCAATGTCAAACTGATATACTCTTCCATTGCGGAATACACATCGACAGGCGTGGCAGGAGATCTCGGTTTGCTGTACAACATTCCGGATAGCAGGGTCACAATCGGAGTAAGCATACGGAATATTGGCTCACAGATAAGTTCCTATATTGATACAAAGGAGAAACTGCCACTTGACATAACAATCGGAGGCTCAGTTGTACCGCGTGGGCTTCCTCTTCTTCTCAACGTGAACGTTCACAAGCTCAACGAGGACGCGACCACGTTCGCCAACCGGTTCGAGGCTTTTTCAGTCGGGGGGGAATTCACATTGAGCAAGGTACTCCAGCTCCGTTTCGGGTACAACAACGAACAGCGGAAGGAACTGAAGATCGGCACAACAAGCGGATTGGCGGGAATGTCCGGCGGCATTGGCATAACCGT
>JBGPGQ010000258.1:0-4846 GCA_041483995.1 Bacteroidota bacterium | reverse complement strand
GGAGCTCGTCTCACGGTTTGAGTCGCAAGCTGTTGATCATAATTATAGTGGATGGCCCGAATAACCGCAATTAGAATCAGTGCGATCGTCGTTCTTGCTATGTTCTGTGGTTTTGAATTCTATTACCATACCGGCATAGTCGGAATGACAAAGAAGCCGAACCATGTCTTCATTGTTCCCGGCTGTATTTGTCATGACAGCAGTGGGAACACGCGGGTGTGGATAACGGGGCCGGAAACCCTTGCGGCGGGTCAGCAGGCACTGTACACCATTTCGGTGATGAAGGATTCGAATATCGCCTGCGGATTCAATGTTGCATCTTTTTTTGGTGATCTGGGAATTGCGGATTCTGTGAAAACGCAATTACTCAGACCAAATAAGAGTGACACAGATAGCTTGGAGCTTACCCACACGATGCCCAATCTCGCAAATGGACATGATACCGTTACATGGTCATTCTATTACCGCGCACCTCTGACTACGGGGATCATTGACACATTATACGCGAATGGCAACAGTGTCGATACAAGTCAGGATCCTTCCGGCGATGGCTGGAATTTTGCGGACAATTTTCTTGTACATGTTACCGGTCCAAACAGCGTAGTGAACGACCCCACCGTTCATGCATTTCATCTATTGCAGAATTATCCAAATCCATTCAATCCAAGCACGCGAATACAATTCGAGCTTGCTTCAGCTACCCAGGTGGAGTTGAAAGTTTTTGATATTACAGGTCGGGATGTTGCGGAATTGATAAATGGCGAGCTATCTCAGGGTGTACATGAGGTTGTATTTTCCACTGAGAAGATTCCACTGGCCAGCGGGATGTATTGCTACAGGCTTAGGGCTGGAGACTTCACCCAGGTAAGGAAGATGTTGTTGGTTCGTTAGCTTCATTGCCATAGTGGTTCCTAAACGTAGCTCCCGTCACTTGGGCGGGAGCTTTTTCTTTTTGGATTACTGGCTTGAGCCGGCAGATTGTTTTTCGTTCAGCCTTTTTATAGATTACGTAGAGAAAACATCATAACCTGCGGAGAGCTTGATTGAGTTTCCTATATGCAATTCTTCTCGGCCTCATACAAGGTCTCACAGAGTTCCTGCCAATAAGTAGTACTGCCCACCTTACGCTCGCCGGAAAACTCCTTGGTTTGATCGATCAAGAACACCCTGAAACATGGACGTCATTCATTGCTGTTATGCAGCTTGGGTCGCTTGCCGCAGTGATCATGTATTTTTTCAAAGATGTTTCCGGGATGATCAAAGGACTCGTGCATGATTTCGTACGCACTGGCCCGGAGCGCGACGCGTATTCCAGAGAGTCCATGCTCGCGATCTACGTAATTGTTGGCACTCTGCCCGTTGCATTCTGCGGGCTTCTTTTCAGCAGATTCATTCATGGGATGCTGACCAAGAGCACGCTGGTAATCATTGTAAGTCTGGTCACACTGGCAGCAGTTCTGTGGTTCGCTGAAAAGATTGCACGACATGCGAGAACGGTCGATGATATTCGATTCAAGGATGCCGTCTTGATTGGTGTTGCCCAGACGGTAGCGCTCATCCCCGGTGCGTCACGATCCGGCACAACGATCACGGCCGGCCTGTTGTTGAATTTTACCAGGGAAGCCGCGGCTCGTTTCTCATTTCTTCTCAGCATGCCTGCAATATTCGCCAGCGGCGTATATGAGATGACGAAAATACATCCAAGTGTGTTCCAGCTTGGTATATCGAATCTCGTTGTTTCCACCCTTGTTGCTGGAGTCTCCAGTTATGCAGCTATTTCCTGGCTTCTCAAATACTTGATGAAAAATACCACAATGGTATTTGTCTGGTATCGTTTTGCGCTCGGTCTTGCTCTTGCAGTGATGTTGTTCTTTGGCATTATCAACGCCTGACAACGTGCCGGATCCCACACAAGATTTCTCAAGCACACGTCGTATTACGACGGTTGCTCTCCTCGCTGCAGTCGGCATCTCTCTTTTTGTTATTGAGTCGTTTATCCCCATGCCGTTTCCATTTCTGAAGATCGGACTGGCAAATGTTTCCACTCTTCTTGGCCTGTTCATTCTGGGTTACAGGGAAATGTTCATTGTCGTGATTGTGCGAGTAGTGGCGGGCTCGATACTTGTGGGTTCGTTGTTCAGTCCCGGGTTTATTCTTGCGATTTCTGCCGGTATGTCGTCCGCAGTGATCATGGCGCTTGCAAAAAAAACGACCGGCAATGTTTTTGGCGTCATCGGTATAAGCCTACTTGGTTCTTTTGCTCATGTTCTCACCCAGCTCGGGGTTGTATTTTTTCTCTATGTGCAGAATCAAACCATCTTCTTACTGCTTCCGGTTCTTATTTTCTCTTCACTCGGAGGCGGCCTCGTAGTCGGATGGATTGCATTGCGTCTCCTTGGGTCTTTGCCTATACAACCCTTTTCAGTACCTTTAGCTCCGGTACAAAAACAGAGGATAGTGAGTGTTGGGGATGCAATTCTTATTGCAGTTCTTGGTGGAGTGCTGATCGGAAGTTTTTTCTTTGTAAGAGCATTCGCGGCAGAAGGGCATGATGTTCTGATTTTTGTCGATGGCAAGGTTGTCCACAAAGCTTCGCTGTTGGAATCAGGCACAACGGTCGTCAAAGGCGTTAGGGGTGATGTGATGATTGAAATACGAGATGGCAAAGTGGCGATCACACACGCAGATTGTCCGAACCACATTTGCGTAAGGACGGGATGGCGTTCAACGGCAGGAGATGTTATCATTTGTGTTCCCAACAAAACTCTCGTTCGTATCACTGGCGAGAAAAGTGAAAACGTCAAAGCAATAACGGGTTAGTTATGTCGTCTTCTATTTCAGAATAGGATTTGCTCACGTCGTGATTGAAATTCGCAATCTTTGCTTCCGTTATCCGGGGTGCGATACGAATGCCATCGATTCGATCAGTCTAGATATTGCTGATTCCGGTTTTGTTGCCATCATGGGTTCGAACGGTTCAGGGAAGAGTACGTTTGCACATTGCCTCAACGGACTAATAGCGCCATTCTCGGGTAGTGTGGTCGTTGATGGACTAAGGACTGATGCCAAAGAAAATCTTCGGGAGGTGCGACGCAGGGTTGGGTTAGTGTTTCAGGACCCCAACACACAAATTACATCTGTCACTGTGGAACGGGAGCTTGCGTTTGGATTGGAAAATCTCTGTATTTCAACGGCTGAGATGCGGATGCAGGTAGATGAGCAACTCAAGAAGACAGGTCTCGAGGGGTACCGCTATTCTGCACCTTCCTCGCTTTCGGCAGGAGAGAAGCAGCGGCTCGCAATTGCATCGGTGCTGATAATGAACCCAAAGTACGTGATTCTTGATGAAGCAACGTCATTACTCTCCGGCGCGTCACGAAAGTCGATACTCGAGGTAATCCGCAGAGCGAAAGCTGAAAGCAAGATATGCCCCATTGTGATTACGCAATTTCCTTCAGAGGCTTTGCTTGCCGAGCGGCTCGTCGTATTGCATGGCGGCAGGGTCATTTTTGATGCCGCACCTGAAGAAGTGTTCCGACATGTGTCTGAACTCTCCGCTCTTGGTGTTCCAATCCCCATCCGCTCACGTCTCCAACAGTTGCAATGACATTTCAACTCGAAGACGTTTCTTTTTCATATAAGTCTAAAGTAGGTTCCGCACGAGCCATTTTTGACGGACTCAGCCTCGCGATCGGGAGTGGTGAGTGTGTCGGCATTATCGGGCCGGAGGGGTCGGGGAAAACAACTCTTCTCCAACTGATGGATGCTCTCGTCAAGCCTGATAGGGGTAAGGTGCTCATTGATGGACGGAACATATGGCAAGAACCTCGTCGGCTTCATGAAATCCGCCGCAAAGTGGGATTTGCATTTCAGTTCCCGGAACAACAGTTTTTTTCGGAGACTGTTGGCGAGGAGTTGAAATTTGCGCTGCGGAATTTTGGAATGTGGTCAGATTCCACTGCACATCGTCCCGAAGAAGCCTTGTTAACGATAGGCCTGCAGCCGGAAATGTTTCTGCAACGGTCTCCGTTTGCGTTGAGTATTGGGGAAGCGCGTCGCGTTGCTCTCGCGAGTATTCTTACTACGCAGCCTCGCGCAATTCTTCTGGATGAACCAACTGTCGGGTTGGACGCGAGCGGCGTGGAGAGGGTAATTGGCACTCTCCAACAATTGAAGAGCAAGGGTGTTACGATCGTTATTGTTTCGCACGATCTTGATGCCCTTGCTGAAATTGCCGAGCGAGTGGTTGTGCTCGGGAAAGGGGTGGAAGAGGACGCTCCAGCCCGTATACTTTTCTATGACCAGGAAAAACTTGCCCGTTGTGGTTATGATTTACCCGAGGTTGTTCGGTATATGCGAGAGTTGCGTGCGCAAGGACAAGCGATACCACGCGACGTACTCACAATGGAGGAAGCCCGGAAAGCCATTGGTGAATTGACAAGAAATTGATGCTTGTGAGTACGACCAGAAAAACAAACACAATGTAATCGTGGAGCCGTAGCGTCAACGTATTGAGGTGAGAACGATCGAGTGCAGGATCGTAACATCGAGCTTCCATCGCGAGGGCGAGATGTTCGGAAGAAGAAAACGCGAGCGCAAACAATGGCAGCGTTGCTGAAAGTGCGAACTGTATCTGGTGCGCGAGACGACCGTCAATATCCGCCCCTCGCGCAATCTGTGCCTTCTTAATGCGTTGTGCAGTGTGGATGAGCACAGGGACAAAATTCAGAGATATGCTTATGATCTGAATGAGGGAGCGAAGCTGTCTCCGAAAAGGATGGAGCATCGTTTCGATGGCGGCCACCATATCAAAGACTGTAGTTGTCCGGACGAAGAGTAAAGACGT
>JBGPGQ010000257.1:0-4855 GCA_041483995.1 Bacteroidota bacterium | reverse complement strand
ATCTCGTCTTCCAGGCGCTTTTTTTCCGTCTTCAGTCTCGCCTTTTCTTCTTCAAGTTTCCGTTTGGAGTCCTCCTCAAGACGTCGCAATTCTTCTTCCTTCGCCGCCCTACGCTCGGCTGCAGCCTGCTCTTCTTTCTTGCTTAATTCCAGGAGGGTGGTCCGCATTTCCTCGGTGATACGACTCCTTTCCTGTTCAAGTCTTTGCAGTGCTTCCTGTTCAAGTTTGCGACGTTCCTGTTCAAGCTTTTTTTGTGCTTCCTCTTGAATTCGCAGCCGAACCACTTCTTCTGATTTCTTTCGTTCCCCTTCTTCCTGTTTGCGACGTTCTTCCTCCTGTTGCTTCCGCTGCTGTTCGGCCGACAAACGGAGCCGTTCTTCCTCCTGATGACGGACGCGTTCCTCCTCAAGCTTTCGATTCGCCTCATCCAGCTTTCGACGTATCTCTTCCTCTGCCTTTCGGTGGGCTTCCTCTTCGGCCTTCCGGCGTTGATCCTCGTCCGCCTTTCGTTTTGCTTCCGCAATCGCACGAGTGCGCACTTCCTCCTCAGCTATAAGACGCAGTTCTTCCTCCGCTTGTCGTTTTGCGTCCGTAATCGCGCGCAAGCGTTCCTCTTCCTCGATTGAAGAGATTGTTCCCTGGGCAGTTACTGAGGAATCTGAAGTCACTGGAGGTCGTAATGGCTGATCGGGAGTTTTTGCAGTGTCCTGACTCCTCCCGTCTCTTTTGTCTATGGCATACTGGATGCGATGCTCATACGCAGCGGCATAAGGATTGTTGGGGTCAGCTTCCTTGGCAAGGCCGACAAGACGAGAAGCGCCTTCGTAATCAGCGGCGCGGAATAGCTTATCCGCCATTCTCAAGAATTCTCCCGCCTTTTTGCGTCGCTCCTGTCGTGTCGCTTCGTCTATATCAGCCATATAAAAATATATTCAATATCGTGAAGAAAATGAAATCTTTTGTTGCCACCACAAACAATGAACCCTTAACCGGCCAAAAAGACACACAATATAACAAAGAAATCGTAAGATTGGCAAATTCTAAAGGTAGGCTCATTGGGGTCGGGGTGCTTTCATCGAATTGTCATCGCTCTGATTTGATTCCCTGAGGTTGCACCCGAAAATCATGTTGGTGGGGAGCGCCTGAAGTGCCAGGACAAATTTTGGAAAGAACATGTATACTATGGGAATTTTACTTTGTAATTGCTTGCAGAAAATCCGGGTCAGAACGCAGGGTGGAAAAATCCATGTCCAGAATGCTCACAGGCCTGTACTGTCGATCCATTGCCTTTTTCAAATACTCGAGGCACTGGGTTTTGTCACCATGACGTTGAAACATACGCGCGGTGTTATACAATACTTCAACATCTTCGGGAGATGTGCGTTGCGCCCGTACGTTCGCAGCAATCGCCTCCTTAAACTCCCCCATCAGGGTATGCACAAGCGCGAGATATGAAAGTGCAAAACCATCCCCGGGGTTCGTCCCCAATCTCGCTTCGATTATGTCTTTTGCTTTCATGCAAACACTCTGCCATTGCAGAATCGGTTTGCCAGCGAGCTGATAGACCCTCGCAAGTTTGTAGTAGTCGACATAGCTCAATCTCATGCGCGAGATCCGATCATTGAGAATCTCCGCCGCGCGATCATGCAACTGAAGGGAGACAAGAACATCGGCGTACTCTGCGCTGGCGTATTCGCTGCGGTCGGAAGCTAACTTGAGCCCTTCTTCGTAGCTGTGTAAAGCTGCTTCCCTTGTATCTGGACCCGCATCCGTGTACTCTCCTTTGTACTGGAGAACAAGACCAAGAGTGGTATGAGAATGGACATTTCGTGGGTCATCTGAAACGGCACGTTCCGCCGCCTTCACTGCCTGATCAATTTGACCCTTGATAACGTACGCGATCGAAAGCCTGCGCTGTGCCTCAGCATCACTTGGTGCAATCGCAACTGCTTCTTCAAATAGTTGAACCGCCTTGTCATAATCAAGACGATATTGTTCTATGATTCCCCTTACCCTGTATGTTTCCGAGCTTTTTGATCCCAGAGCAACCGCGTCTCGCATACTCCGCGCGGCATTGTCAAGGTGGGAACGCCTTGGACTGTTCGTACGCTCAAACGCAAGAACATGAGCAGTGGATAAAGCCACATGAGCATCTGCATAGAGCGAATCGGCGTGCACTGCGTTCTCGCACGCATGTAGCGCAGAGTCTACCGGATACCTGTCGATATGCCGCAGGAAATACCTTGCTCGCAAGAATGCATCATACGCTTCAGCAGTCGTCTGACTCGGGGTGGAAAGAAGATTGCGCTGCTGAGATGTAAGCTCTATTTCCATTTTGTCAAATAGTGTACGAGCTATTTCATTCAATAGAGTTGGAAGCTCTCTCATCGAAACATGAAATTGCGAGGACCAGAGTGAAGAGCCTGAAACCGTATCGAGCAAGGACACAGCCAAATCCACTCCCTCTGCTACTTTCGTTAGTCGCCACTGCAAGAAGGAATTTGCTCCGACACTCCGTGCAGTCTGAACCAAATTGCCGGAATGATTCATCAAGGAAAGAGACGTAGCGATTCCAAGCACACGTATTTCTGGAACCTGATTGAGGCTATTAATCAACTCCTCGCTGATGCCCTCGGTAAGATAGTCAATCGAGGTGTCAGCGGGAACAGCCTCTGCAGGAAAAATCAGTACAGATGATTTTGGTGGAAAGACGGCATTGCGGATGCGTTCAACAACATAGTATCCAACCGCTAAAGCCACAAGGATCGCAAGCACAGTCAGAACAGGTCTCAAAGGTATTCGGATTTTCGACACCCTCTCTGCAACACGATCGAGCATAGGGGGCTTTTGAGGGGTCGGTGTGGTATCTGCTTCCGGAGGAATTGTATACTCAGGGTCACCGTGTGCTATTTCCTTGTTTCCCCAGACATCTCCTGATTCCTTTGCCGGAGGTTTTGCTTCAACAGCGGTAACGGCGGGCGGCGCTTCAGCCGCGCGTGCGGCCCTGCGTTGTGCTTCTTCTTCCTTTATACGCGCCGCTAGCTGCCGTGCTTTGTCAATTTGTTCGCGAAGCCCAAGGGCTTCTTCGTTCTCCGGCTCCAGGGTCAATACTTCTGTTACAAAATTCAGCGCTGTCTCATACTTTTCCTGTTGATATTGTGAGTTGGCATTCTCGAACAGCGTAGCCACCTTTTTCTTCAAAACCTCTTTTCGAATCCGAGGTTGCCCTACATCTTCCTTTGGTTTGGGCTCGCTGGTTCGTTTGGTTTCCTTGGCGCGTTGCTGCCGTCCCTGAACCTCTGTCAGTCTTTTTGTGAAATCAACCAAACCGGAATCGTTAGGTGATGCTGTTCGCAGCTCCGCAAGAAGCTCCGAAGCTTTTTCTGTTTTCCCTTTGTCCAGGGCAATCGTCAATTGTTGCCGCAGATCGACAACGCGGATATCTTCCACAGGAACGGGAGGGGGTTGCTGGGGTGGGGGAGAAACGGGCTGGCGCGAGGCGTGTTTGTCAGCCGCCTTGCGCTCTTCTTCCTCAATGCGTTTGATCTCGGCTTCTTCTGCCCGCTTTCGAATTTCTTCGAGAAGCTTTGTCCGTTCGCTATCCCTTGCTTTGGCCTCGTCATCTGCCGCCATGAGGCTCCCGGGATATGAACAAGACTTTTTGGCTTAACTGAGATGTTGTGTTTAACATGCACGAAAATATATCCAAATCGCTTAAGAATGTCAATCCGTCGTATGTATATTTGTATTCGACAGAAGCCCACCTTGACCATCAGCTTGCAAAATGTTTTCGATAGCTTATCACTGTTACTACTTGATTTTGTGTCATCAAATATCAATCATCAAACCAGCATACGATTTGAAGAAACCGATTTAGGGCTTAGACTCAGAAACGGAGATCAATCACTACAAGGCATAAAAAAATACTAACGAAGAGCGTTCCTGACCAACATGACTTTCAGGCTGCCGTTACCATCTACCACAATCAGTCCAAAAGACTCGGCCAAACCGAACTGATAGCAAATCGCACGCTGTCGGTAAAACTATGATACACGCAAAATTGCCTTGCACGATGGAGATGACCTGATTGCTTTTGTAAATCTATGGACGAGAAAAGTACGGAGTGCTAACAAGACGAAAGACCCAAGAAGGAAATCCAGGCAAGAAGAAGCGATTCCAGTGTGAAACTGGATCATGACATCTGATCTGTTGCCGCACAAATGCAACAAAATCATTTGCAAAACGTCTTAACGGTACCCTCGAAGACAGGATTGACTTCCAACACAATTCTTTCTATGTTTGTTTCAAGTTGTTTCACATTCAGGAGACTAAAATGATTATGTTTATCTTCCTTCTTATTCCGTTACTTGTTTTGGTGTGGGCAATATCTCAATACAACCGCCTTGTCACTCTGCGAAACCAGGTTGAGAATGGCTGGAAACAAATCGACGTACAATTGAAACGCCGACACGACCTGATTCCGAATCTCGTCAGCACTGCAAAGGGATACATGGAGTTCGAGCAGGACACTCTGGAAAAGGTCATTAAGGCAAGAAATGCCGCGATTACAGCAACGGGTGTTGCAGACGCAGCCGCAAAGGAAGGCGCACTTACAGGAGCCCTCTCGCGACTGTTTGCACTTGCCGAGAATTATCCGGCGCTGAAAGCGAATGAGAATGTCAAGCAATTGCAGGAGGAATTATCGAGCACAGAAAACAAGATCAGTTTTGCCCGTCAATTCTTCAATGACATTGCAACCAAATTCAACATTTCCCAGCAAGTGTTTCCGGGAAACATCATTGCACGGATGTTCAACTTCCAGCCGTCTGAGCTATTCGAGATCAAGGAAGCTGTT
>JBGPGQ010000256.1:0-4867 GCA_041483995.1 Bacteroidota bacterium | reverse complement strand
GTAGTACCTTAGACGTAGTTGGAAAACATGATGGGATAATGTAGGGATTCTACATTTGAGAATCCAGAGGCCGGGTGTTACGTTGACTCTGACAACACCCAGTCACTTAAATGATGAGGATTTCGAGAACCTCTTTCAGAAGTATAAGTTGTAGGCACAGAGAATACTCATAGCTTGGATTCGAGTGTAGCAATTAAACGTCTAAAATGTGTTAAGTGCTGCTTGAGTGTATCGGGGTTCAGCTGTTCAACTGCTTGAAAAGAACGGCGCCCCTTCTGATATTTTCTGTCCCGTCCACATTGGCTGGTCGCCCTCTCGAGACTATCTTGGACGTCGATCTTTGCCTTTGACTCTATATTTGTTTGACTTAATAAGGAGCCTTGGGTAAGGCAATTGGAAAACACAATGTTCAACGCTGCCCTGTCGGCCATAACCCACGTCTCCATGCAGGTGGTCATCAATTGAGCCTGTTCATCCTCTGTGCCATTTGGCTTTTGCCAGCCATCTCTTGCTTCCAGATGTGCCCACGCATTCGTATTACCGTTCACTAGCTCTTCGCTGTCAACGAGAAGAATGACATAACCCTTGTCCTGCTTGATTGCAGTACAGAAGTCATTGTATGCCTGATTTCGTCCGCCAGATGCAATCACTCGTGGCATCCTATCTTTGAAACCGGCTTTTTCCAAAAGCGAGCTGAATGCCTCACGACATTGACGGTGCAGTTTGTTGCCATCCCCACCACCCTCGACATAAATTCTGACATTCAAAAGCGCACTCCTCCCAGCTCCCCCTTTGTCCAGAGTTCGCCAAGGCGGTATTGTCCCAGCCACTCTTTCAACTCATCCGGATTCAACCGTTGCATTTGTGTTTGGCCGTTACGGCGTTCACAGACAACAACGGATTCCGGCCTGCTGGTCAATGCGTCGATGATGATCTCCGAATGTGTAGTCACTATCAGCTGTGTTCTTTCTGATGCATCAACCAACAGTTTAACAACAGTCGGAAGAACATCCGGATGAAGGCCAAGTTCGGGTTCCTCAATACAGACCAAGGGTGCTGGTTCGGGATGCAAGAGTATCGCCAGTAACGAAAGAAAACGCAACGTTCCATCTGAAAGTCGAGTCGCCGGTATGCTGAACTTCCCCTCTTCAAGAAACAACTGAACCCAACCACCGATGATCTGCACATTGAAATCGTCAATTCCCGGGTATAATTTGCCGAGCGCCTCAATCAGTTTATCCTTTGCATGAGGCCGCAATGCGTTCAACACGAGGGGAAGATTCTCGCCAATCTCAGAAAGATAGACACTCGAAGCATCTGCCTTTTGGGGCTGCCGCGGAGCCGTATAGCGGCCGAACGACCATTCTCGATAGAGTTGTATCTTTCGATACTGCTCATTCAGATAAGTCAAGTACGGATAACGTTCAGGGTCTTTTACTTGAGAAAGAATAGACTCTTCGGGATTGATATTTTCCCTTTGCAGAGTTCGTTTCTTATCGTTCTCGTTCATTTCCGAACCATCTTCGCGGTCCTTTTCGTGAAGCTGGATGAATCCTCCCTCATTCTTGTAATAGTAATATGGGGTCGCATGTATTCCATAGCCCTGCTTATTCTCAATTTTCTCCGCTGTAATCTCAAAGCGCTGACCATGCTCTACGAAAGAGAACGAATGGCGCAAAGGCATTCCTTCCTTCTCAGAATTTTCAATCACAGCTTCAATAGTTGCTGTCGGGTTTTTCTTTCCTTTCCAAAGCCAGTCCTTCACACCAGTTTCCTTTACCGGAATAGACAGATTTGTCGGTGCGGCACGAAGTAAACTGATAGCTTCGAGAAGGTTTGACTTCCCTGCTCCGTTCGGTCCAATCAGAACATTCAACGATTCAAGTGTGAGGGGTTTGGTATCAGGGCCGAACGAAAGAAGGTTGGTGAGGCGAAGCTCATGAATAAAGCGCCTTGACATATAAGATCATCTCCTTTGATTGTTCATCACTGGACAATCCGTCGCCCCGTTCCTCCCTCTGGCAGATTTCTTAGCCGCTTCTCACACATCCAATTTACGCGTGTTGTGTGGTCGCGGCTGGTGGGATGGGGCCGTAGCGAGTTTCCTACGAAGAAGATAGAGGAAAAATCGGAGAGAAACAACAAAAGGTAGGGGTTGGCAGTGCCCTATTTTGACAAGGGCGTGAACAACATGTGTAACACGGTTGATTCTTTGTCCCACTTCTTTTTGGAAAGAAGTGGGCAAGAAAACTTTCGGAATCGCAACGCACGGCCTGAAGAATTCAGTCCTCAAGTTCGCTGCGATTGAGGAGGCCGACACAAAACCCCTCACAAAAGCACCTCAATCGCAAATCCGGACTGGTCCCACCCCCACACAGCCTGCGATTCCGAGTGCTCTGCTTTGTATGGTCAAACTCCAAAATCCTTGAATAGTGCACACGCCGTTTACGGCGTTCCCTCAAAGGCCGACGAAATCAAATTGGGACACTACTCGTTGAAGTGCTCTGCTTGTATTTGGCATCCGGCTTGGTTATGATTGTATCAATTATTGCGGAGGATGGCCGTGCAGCTCAAGCACAAGGTATTTCTCTGGTGTGTGTGTATCGGGTATTTCGTGTTGGTGTTTGGAGAAGTGCAGGTACGACCGGATGCGGGCAAGGTGTTCAAAGTGTATACGGACGGGTGTGTCAGCGGATTTTTATTCTTCTGCTCAACAGTTCTGATAACGACAGGCGAACGAATAGCCTTCTGGGCCGGCATAGTATTGTGGATTGTATCCATTGCGGCAATCTTCCTGCTTGATCACACTCCACTCATGATCATTCATCTGTAATCCCCTCACGCATGGAACCTTCACGGTTTAGGACTTTTTTCTCGTTCGGTTGCGTCTCAGCCGCCACTGCTGTTGCGGCAGGAGCATTCGGCGCACATTCACTCAAGATCAGCTTGCAACCTGAGATGCTCGCGGTTTTTGAAACCGCCGTCCGTTACCAAATGTACCATTCGTTTGCGTTGCTGGCAACCGGGCTTGCCTCGATGTTTGCTGAAGCAGTCGACCTTACCTGGATCAAACGTGCAGGCTGGTGTTTCGCACTCGGCATTGTACTCTTCTCGGGCAGCCTCTATGCCATGACTCTCACCGGAATCACCGTGCTGGGCGCAATTACTCCTCTGGGCGGGCTCGCTTTTATCGCCGGCTGGTTATCGCTCGCATGGGCTGTTTGGAAAAAAAGATAATTATGATATATTGATGACAAATTTTCGGGTGGGCCCAATTATACAAACGGATAAAACATGAAGAAGCTTCTCGCCCTTATCTTCATCATTATTCTCGGCATTCTCGCGTGGTTCGCATTTGCCATTGGAATAGGACTTTATTCGGTGTATTCATTTCCTCCTTCGAAGGAACATCGTGAAGGTACCACGCTGATCGTCAAACGTGAGCCGCGGGAACCGATGTTTAACTCCCCGGAGTACGTTGCACCACCAAGAAAGCGTGACGAAGAGGGCACCGGCATGGGGTATTCATCAAAAGAAATGCCGAAACGACCACTCAATCTTCGCACGGTTGTTGAATTACCGTACGTGGAATGGGCCTATAAGAAGTCGCTCGAAAAACAAAAGCCCCAGTGAGCAATCTCTGCCTCTTCCATTTGTCTGTAGTTCACATTCCTAAGCGTGCCTAAGTATGTTGGTCTTTTTACCTCCCGCCGGAACTTTCTGTTATGGATTCCGTTTGAAATGGTGCATCATTTCTGTTCAATCCAGTTGAGATCGATCCAAAAATTTTGTATTTTAATACCCGGCCGCTTGCAGTACCTTTCATTTCAATAAATACACATGGCAGTTGAAGCAGATACAGTAGACCTATCAGCGTTGCGGATCAGCAGCGAAAAGAAGGACGATCCGGCTGGCAAGGGCTCAAACGTGAAAATCATTGTAGTCGTGATAGTATGTGCCCTATTGGGCACTGGATATTTCCTTTTGAGGGGGAGCTTCGCGGGAGTCATTGAGGTTGAGGCTACGACCGTCACCCTCACTTTCCCCTCTCAGGCAAACGCGCTGCTGACTGCAAGCGGATATGTTGTTGCTCAGCAAAAAGCATCCGTCGCTTCAAAAGGCACTGGGAGACTGGTGTATCTTGGTGTTGAAGAAGGCGATCACGTGAAGAAGAATCAAGTAATCGCAAGACTCGAAGATCAGGATGTGATTGCAGCATTGGAAAAATCGCGCGCAGATCTCGAGCTTGCCAAAGCGGATTTGGAGGACGCCCAGTTATCCCTTGAGCGGCAAAAGACTCTCTTCGCATCAGGTCTAACGTCAAGAGCCGAACTTGACGGTGCTATGGCGCGATATCGGAGAGTGGACGCCTCCATCAAATCTGCCGAAGCGGCAATGCAGTATGCCGATGTTGCGCTGGAAAACACAAGGATACGCGCACCGTTTGATGGAACTGTTCTTACGAAAAATGCGGATGTTGGCGAAGTAGTTGCGCCGTTTGCCGCGTCAGCCGGCTCTCGCGCCGCAGTCGTCTCGATCGCAGACATGTCATCCCTGCAAGTCGAAGCCGATGTTTCGGAATCCAACATTACTCGTGTGAAGCTCGGCCAACCATGCGAAATTGTGCTTGATGCATATCCTGAGAAACGTTATCAGGGAGTTGTGTACAAGGTTGTCCCTACTGCTGACCGGGCAAAAGCAACAGTACAGACAAAAGTTCGCTTCACAGAACTTGATGAACGTGTCCTGCCCGAGATGAGTGCAAAAGTCACGTTCCTCTCAAAGGAACTGGACAAGGCGGAAGCAAATGCGACCCCAACACTCACCATTCCCTCAAGCTCGGTTGTTTCTCGCGACGGCAAACAAG
>JBGPGQ010000255.1:0-4918 GCA_041483995.1 Bacteroidota bacterium | reverse complement strand
CGCTTCTGATCTTGGAGGTGCGAACACGGCCGTTCTTTCAATAGTCGGTGAATCGAGTGCAGGAAATGTCTGGGGGAAAACACTCAAGAAAGGGGAGACTGTTCGAATAATGACCGGAGGGAAAGTCCCTTCTGGTGCGGATGCGATTATTCCTTTCGAGCAAGTAACTCTCACAGACGATGGGCATGTAATGGTGAAGGATGCTGTGAAAGCAGGGCAGTTTATCCGCAGACCCGGTGAAGATATCAAGCAGGGTGAAACAGTTCTACGTTCGGGGGCGCTGATCCAGTCGCCCCATATTGGAGTTCTCGCCTCACTTGGCTGCAAGAAAGTGAGAGTGTCCCAATCGCCACGAGTGAATATCCTTGCAACAGGCGACGAGATTACCGACATTGACGAAGACCCTGAAGAAGGTCAGATCAGAAACAGCACCTCGTATGCACTATCTGGCTACGTGCATGCTGCAGGGGGAACACCTGCCTTGCTTGGCATATCACCTGACAAACGGAAACAAACAAAGAGAAGAATCAAAGAAGGGCTTGAATGCGATCTGCTTCTCATTACCGGAGGCGTGTCAGTAGGCAAGTATGACTACGTGAAAGCTGCCCTCGAAGAGATCGGTGTGGATATAAAATTTTGGAAGGTGAACATTAAACCGGGGAAACCGCTTCTGTTCGGTCGATGGAAGAATACTCTTGTGTTCGGACTTCCGGGAAACCCCGCCTCAACGATGGTAACGTTTTTACAATTTGTGCGTCCGGCGATCAATGCAATGTTAGGTCGGATTGATGGAATGCCGTTGCGATTTTCTGCAATCCTGGAACAGGAATTCTCGAAGACCGATGGCAAAAGGCATTTCCTGCGCGGGTCACTCAGTGAGATAGAAGGTCATTTGCACGTCAGGACTTCCGGTTCTCAGAGCTCCGGTGTTATGAGTTCGATGGCGAGAGCAAATTGTCTGATTATTATTCCGGAGGACGTAACGAAGATACAATCCGGCGAACGAGTTATTGTGGAGATGCTCTAACATGCGTGATGTTTCCCATAAATCAAATACACTCCGCACCGCGAAAGCAGTTGCCACATTATTTTGTCTTCCTGCAACCATCGAGGCAATAAAGTCCGGCAATGTTCCCAAAGCAGACCCTATCGGGGTAGCAAAAGTTGCCGGAATTCAGGCTGCCAAGAATACAAGTCTCCTAATACCTTATTGTCACAATGTTCCTCTTGATTTTGTAAGTGTGGAAGTAGAGCTGAGAGAGTCTTCTTTGAACGTTTTCACACTCGTCAAGGCAGTCTGGAAAACGGGTGTTGAGATGGAAGCTCTTGCCGCCGCATCAGGTGCAGTGCTGACGTTGTATGACATGCTCAAGGCCATTGACGACACAATGGAAATCGGCTCAATTCAACTCTCCGAGAAAAAGGGAGGCAAGTCGGACGCACCGGACATTGATCTCTCGAAGATACGGGCCGGCGTTCTTGTCATGTCCGATCTTGGTGCGAAAGGGGAGCGCGAGGACACGTCGGGAAAGGCGATCAAGGAGAGGCTGGAATCGTTTGGGGTAGCGGTCGTCGAGTACAAAATAATTCCGGATGATGTTGGCGTCATAGAGAGCGAGTTACTCCGATTGTGCAATGAGGCAAGGATCGACCTTGTGCTGACAACGGGTGGCACAGGAGTGAGCCCACGTGATGTAACGCCCGAAGCGACTTCAAAAGTTATCGAACGAATGCTTCCCGGGGTTGCAGAAATGCTTCGAGCGCATGGTCAGGAACGTGTTCATTATTCCATGCTGTCAAGAGGTGTTGCGGGTGTGCGAGGTAAAACGGTCATTGTCAATCTGCCCGGATCGACTACAGCGGTGAAGGAATCAATGGACGTGTTACTTCCCTGGCTCTTTCACTCAATGGAGATGATGAAGGGGAAAGGTCACTAGCATCGCTTCATTACATAAGAAGCGTGGCTAGCAGCTATTGAGTGAGCTGATTGGCAGGTTTCTCGCCGCGTTTTATCGAGGTCTCTACGATTTTCTGTGTTTGATACGCTTTAATGTCATTGATCGTGGAATGGATGCGCTGCATTGACGCGTCAATACGATCCAGCCATCCGAGAATTTCTTCGTCGGCTTCGAACTTGCGACGAATTGTGTGTGTGGTAATGGAAATGATCGCCAACGGATTATTCACATTGTCTTGCAGAAGAGAAGTGATTTCATCGAGAACCTGAAGATGAATACGCTGTCGTTCAAACTCAGATTCTATCTTCTTTCTATAGTCTTCTTCAAGCCTCTTCTCTTTGCGGTATTTCTGTAACTGAATAACAACGACTGCTATGATCCACAATAGAATGAGCGAGTCAAATTGCAGCACATAGTCGAGGAAACCTCGTTTTGTGTCATGGCTCTCAATTAGATTGATCGAGGTGAGCAGATAGTACCCGTAAATCACAACTGCGGCAACGATTATGGAGTATTTCTCCAGGAAGGCCAGAACGGTCTTCCAAAGATCCTTTACCTTTTGATTCATGCTCGTATCTCCGAATTAGCAGAAGCATCTGGCCGCAATCGGCAGAATTCCTCATTGACTAATTGTTTGTGCGGTAGAATATACGTCGTCCTAATTTAAGAAACAACTTTACTTGTGCTCCCCTCGCCCTTGTTTCTCAAGGTTCCAGCCGGGAGGTAGTTTATAGCCAATTTGCTGTTCTGGCAAATTCACAACAAGGGAATCGTCCCCTATTTGCTGAATATTTGCATTTTGAAGTGATTCCTCAGCAACCCCCGTCGGCAGGTACAACGTCAATTGCAGACCATTGGCAGTTTGTTCAAGGAGGGTTTGGATCGGTTCGTGTCCGGAGGTCTTTTGGGCTTGCTGTCGGGAAGGGGGAAGTAAGGATGCAGGCTGTTGTTTCAGCACAATTTCCCGCTGTCTTAACTTCACGCCGCCTTGTAGTTTTTCAGCTCGGTTGAGGGAGTTCTTATCAGCTTCTTTTCTTTTTTCAAAGCCGTAAGTGATTGCGTTATGTTCTGTCTCTGAGATGCTCGACAACTGAGTGCCTTCAATCCAAATGGAATTCTCTAATGGTTGGGTGGCGTTCATTTGATCGCCGTTTACCATCTCTCCAGCCTGCATTGCTTTTTGCTTCTCGCTGACCGCAGCGTTGCCCTGCGGACTTGGAGGCGCAGGTTCCAGTGTTTGTGTTTTCTTGCCGTTTGATTCAAGCCGTGTGGTGGCATCGCGTTGAAGTTCTTTTGCCCGGGGTTGTTCGTTCTGTACACGGGCTGAAGAAACAGCACCTTCATCCTTTAGACGTGTGCCTGGCTGAGCGGGTTCGTTTTTATCCAGACGATGGTCTTGGCTGCTCAACGAGTCCGCCTTGTTTGGGATGGACTTTGTCATGAATGTAGGCTGAACATTTTCTTTCGATACGAACCAGCGATTGTACACGCCGACGCATAATAGTATTCCGATCATTGCGGCCACGCTTACTATCTTTGGCCATGGAACTTTGCGTTCGTCAAGTCTCTCGATCTGAAGACTCATTTTCTCTTTCAATTGGTCCCGACCCAATCGTCGTATGCCGGCGGCAAGCTCCTGTTCGGTGCGCACAGCTTGCCGGCAGATTTCACAAGTGCGCAAGTGTTGTTCTGCTTCAACGCGTTCAACGGCATTCAACCGATTGAGAACGAAACGCTCAAGCATTTCGTCGTCTTTTGTCCAGTGGCGGTCTTCCGTGTTCATGGTATTACAGAGATTCTCGCAATAGTTTTTCCAGAGCTTTCTTACATTGATATTTCTTGGATTTCGCTGTCTGTGCATTCGCAAACCCAAGCCGTGGTGCGATTTCTTCCATTGACAGTTCTTCCCAGTAAAACATGAGCAGCAACGCCTGGCATGGGTCTCCGAGTTTCTTCAGGGCAGTACGAATGGTATTGGCCTGTTCGTCTTCAATCAACAGGTCGAGAACGGACGGCTCACCATCTGGCATTGTTTCCTCGTCAAGAGAGCCGGATACCCTTCGTTTCCGTGCAAGCTGCCTGAGCCACATGTTCTTCACCGTTGCAAAAATGAATGTATTGAGCTGAGCATGGTATTCAAACTTCCCCGACCTTACCCGTTCCCACAGGACCACCAATGCTTCCTGCAACATGTCTTCTGCGTCGTCGGACGAGCCGTTGTTCATTGCCATGAACGATCCGATCGGCTTTCGGTTCGTTTTATAAAGAGTCACCAATGCCTCTTCATCCCCATTTTTTATCTGTTCAAGGATTCGGGAATCAGCATTCAAAAAAAAGAGCGACAGGCTCATTTACCTTTCAATAGTTAATGACATTAACGATCACGAGGTGAACGGGAGAAGATAAGAATATTTGAATACAGAGCAAAAAAACTGTACACTCATGGTCGAAAAGACCCCACTAGCTTGTCAATTATCAAACAATCACTTAGAAGGAGGAAAAAAGATGAAACGAACATGCGTGCTGCTTTTAATAGCTGTTACAACGATGTATTCGCAACCGAAGCAAGGATCAAGCGCCGGCGAACGAACTTCTGTTGATCTGACGATCTACAACCAAAACCTTTCGCTGATCAGGGAAGAACGCAAAATCAATTTGGTGAAAGGTATGAGTCGTATCGTCATTCCGGATATTCCGGCTACAATTGATGGTACTTCGCTTCACTTCCTCAGTTTGACTGATCCGACTGCAGTGCGGGTGCTCGAACAGAATTATCAGTATGATCTCGTGCATCAGGCGAAGCTGATGGAGAAGTATATTGGCAAGGAAGTGGAATTTGTTCGCTACGATCCTGACACAAAGAAGGAATATTCTGTATTTGGGAAACTCCTCTCAAGCGGGTACATTCAGCAACCTCAATACGGTTCATCGGTTCCAAATTTTGTCGGCATTGGCGGCAT
>JBGPGQ010000254.1:0-4934 GCA_041483995.1 Bacteroidota bacterium | reverse complement strand
TTGCGTTTAAGGAGAGAATCCAGCCTTGATGATTCAGTGATTGCAGGAGCGAACTTCTTCAGCAATTCATTAACGGTCTCTCTCTCGGTAGCATTTATGCGTTGATTGCGTTGGGGTATACCATGGTCTATGGTGTGCTTCGGTTCATCAATTTCGCGCACGGGGATGTCTTTATGATTGGGGCGTTTGTCGGTTACTACGCCACTCCCCATGTCGTCGCGCTGACGGGCGGATCTCCCTTCCTTGTGGCTCCAATTGTTATCCTGCTGGCAATGGTGATTTGTTCGCTTGTCGGTGTCACCATTGAACGTCTCGCATACAAACCACTCCGCTTTCGCCCCAAGCTTACAGTACTCATTACTGCAATCGGTGTCTCTCTCTTTCTTGAATTTGGAGGACAATTAGTATTCGGCCCTGATCCGAAACCGTTTCCCACACTCATTCCTCAAGTATCGATAATCGACAGTGCGCATTTGGTCGTTACAACAACCCCGATCATCGTCATTGGGACCGCCGTTGTGTTGATGCTTCTCCTGCGGTTCATTGTTATGAATACAAAGATGGGAACCGCCATGCGCGCTGTTTCTTTCAACCAGCAAGCTGCCAGTCTAATGGGAATCAACCTCGATTCGGTAATAACGTTTACGTTCGTGCTCGGATCGAGTCTTGCCGCTGCCGGAGGAATCCTGTATGGTTCACTCTATCCCAGCATCAATCCTCTTATGGGGATTTTTCCAGGCCTCAAGGCATTCATATCAGCCGTCCTTGGCGGCATAGGAAACATTCCCGGTGCCGCACTCGGCGGCTTGATCATTGGCGTCGTGGAAACGTTCGTGACAGGCTATTTGTCTCCAACGTATCGTGATGCTATCTCGTTTGCGATTTTGATACTCATTCTCCTTTTCAGGCCAGCCGGCATCTTTGGCCGTAATGAAGCAGAGAAGGTGTGATGAATCAGCACCGCACTAAAATAATGTTGGGTGTTGCGCTTATCCTCAGCCTTCTTGGTTCATTCGGCCAGACATCGATCAGCCCGTATTATTTCCAGATCATCATGTATATTGGAATTAATATCATTCTGGCCTCAAGCCTTAACCTGATCAATGGGTATGCGGGACAGTTTTCTCTTGGGCATGCGGGCTTTATGGCTTTGGGTGCGTACGGTGCTGCGGTCATCACAAGAGCAATGGAGGTCGGCCCGGGCGATTCGATAAGCATTGTGGTGTTTCCATTTGCGCTTGCGTTCGGTGGGGTTGTTGCCGCAACCGCCGGGCTTCTTGTCGGTATTCCCAGTCTTCGTCTCCGGGGAGACTATCTTGCAATAACGACGCTCGGCTTTGGGGAGATCATTCGCGTTGTCATCCAGAACTTTGAGTTTCTTGGGGGAGCCCGCGGTTTTACCGGTATTCCAAAGCTCTCCAATTTCTTCTGGGTGTTTGCGGTCGTTGCAATTGTTATTTTTGTGGTTGCAAACCTGATTCACTCAAGTTACGGCAAGGGGTTCCTCGCATTGCGAGACGATGAAATTGCCGCCCAGGCAATGGGTATCCATACGACAAAATACAAGGTCGTTGCATTTGTCACGGGCGCATTTTTTGCAGGCATTGCCGGTGGACTGTACGCGCATTTCGTTTCGTATATCAATCCGTCTCAATTCAGCTTCATCAAGTCCATTGAGATTGTCGTGATGGTAATTGTGGGAGGGATGGGTAGTGCTGTTGGTGTTGTGCTTGCTGCCATCGTGCTCACGATACTTCCCGAAGCGTTGCGTGGAATTGCCGAATACAGGATGGTTATTTACTCATTATTACTTGTTGTGATCATGATTTCGCGTCCGCAAGGACTGTTCGGAAAAGGATTCAACCTGAAAAAGATTTCTGGCGTTTTTAGCAAACCCAAGGTGACGCCGACAGGATGAACATCCTCGAACTCAATACTTGCTGCATGAAATTCGGTGGGCTCACCGCGGTCTCCGATCTTTCTGTCGCTGTCGGTGCAACAGAGCTCCTTGGAATGATCGGTCCGAACGGCGCGGGAAAGACCACGGTGTTCAATATGATTACCGGCGTCTATCAACCAACCACGGGCGAAGTGATGTTTAATGGAGAAAACATATCCGGCCGGAAGCCATATCAGATTGCAGCCTGCGGTATTGCCCGGACATTTCAGAACATACGACTGTTTCCAAGTCTCACGGTCTTCGAAAACATACAGGTCTCTTTGAACAAGAACTTGAAGCATGGGTTTTCGGATTCCATCCTTCAACTGAAAAATTTTCACGATGAAGAGCGCGAGATCAGGGACAAGGTCATGGAAATTCTGGAGATCTTCGATTTGAAAGAGGAGAGTAATCTCCCGGCCGCTTCGCTTCCCTATGGAGACCAGCGTCGAGTGGAAATTATGCGCGCCCTTGCGACGGGCCCCAAATTGCTTCTGCTCGATGAACCCGCAGCCGGCATGAACCCGACGGAAAAAGTGGAGCTGATGGCCTTGATTAAGTCCATCAAGGAACGCTTCAATATTGCGATCCTGTTGATCGAACATGATATGAAAGTGGTTATGGGGATTTGTGAACGGATTTTTGTGCTGGACTATGGCGTGAAGATCGCCGAAGGAAGTGCAGATGAGATCAGAAAGAACCCCAAGGTTATCGAGGCATACCTCGGCGAGACTGCTTGATGTTAGCGATCGAGAACCTTAAAGTACGGTACGGTGCGATCAATGCCCTCGGGGGGATTTCTCTTTCCGTTGAGCAGGGGAAGATCGTTACGCTGCTCGGAACCAATGGCGCCGGAAAGACCACAACTCTCCGCACAGTTTCCGGATTGCTGAAGTCTGTTGGTGGGAGAATTCGCTTCAAGGATAAGGACATCACCAACCGACCGGCGCACGAAATCGTTGCTGCTGGCATCGCTCATTCACCTGAGGGGCGGATGATCTTTTCCAATCTCACCGTCAAAGAAAACCTTGAGATGGGTGCATATCTTCGCAAGGACAAGGCCGGGATACAGCGTGACCTGGACCTTGCATTCTCAATTTTTCCCCGGTTGAAGGAGAGGATGAGGCAGGCCGGTGGAACGCTCTCCGGCGGCGAGCAACAAATGCTTGCAATCAGCAGGGCGTTGATGGCAAAACCGCAGCTTCTTCTTCTTGATGAACCTTCTCTTGGCATCGCTCCGATTCTTGTGAAGACGATTTTTGAAAAGATCGTTGAGATCAACCGTGAACTTGGGATGACCATCCTTCTTGTTGAACAAAACGCCCACCTTGCGCTGACCATTGCACACTATGCGTATGTTATTGAAACCGGTCGCATCGTTGTGGAAGGGAAAGCCTCCGATGTCTCAAAGAATGAAGAAGTACGGAAAGCATATCTCGGGGAAAGCTAAGCCGAAAATGAGAAGCCATCATAGCCTGACGCGTATCCTTGTCTTCGCTATATGGCTTGGTGGTCCTGCGCTGGTCTTTGGTCAAGATTACCCGCGTCTTAGTATTGTTAAGGTAACTGTTCAGGTCAGTCTGGATACAACCAAACAGATGTACTTCTATTCATACAAGTTGAAAAATGATCAAAACAATAATGGGAGCATTAGCAAATTTCGAATAGATATATCACGGGATTCAAATACAGTAGCGTTTGATACGACAGGTCTTCAGTTCGCAAACCCGTTCATCGAAACCTTATTTCGAATGGAATATCATAGTCTTGCACCTCGAATTGTTCCAGTGGGATTTCCTAATATTCCATCAATTTATTGGGATGCAGGTATTGCGCCACATTTCATGGCAGCATCATTTGACAATGAAACCACTTTTGTCGCATCGGGAGATAGTATAAGCGGTTTGGTGCTGATGAGTAAAGCGTTGCCTGGAATCCGAAAATGCAGAGTGGAGCCTGACTTTGATGTATACGAGTGGTTTCCTAGTGAGGAAGATACGACAAGCACACTTTCGGTAATGCAAATGGATTCCATCAGACAAGCGATCAACTTCTATGGCTTTACGGTTGGTCCGACAGCGCCACACATTCCATTTGACCCGATCGGCTTTCTTGATATTCTTATCTCCTACTCCACCCGCTCCCGCACGCTCGGCTGGGTCAAAAATCAGAATGTGGCTAACAAGTATATTGGCCTGTTCAGGCGGACAAAATCAGACGTGCAGCGGAACAACTATACCTCAGCCGTTTCAAGAATTGATAGTGTGCTACAGGCTATCCCTCAGGACAGCGTCAGCCAATTCACAAGTGAGGCCTATGCGCTGCTGAAGTTTAACACGGAGTATCTGAATGGAAGGCTTCAGCAAAATTTAAAACGAAGATAACAATCCTGCAAAACCTTGACAGTGGAAGACTATCGGCGTATCTTCTTCCTGTCATGAATCCTCATAACGACATCCTTTCAACACCTGTCCAATACTTCAAAGGCATTGGCCCCAGAAGGGGAGAAGCGCTTGCAAAGTACGGGATCACAACCCTTCGCGATCTCTTCTTTTATGTCCCCCGCCGTTATCTCGACAGGTCTGCAGTTGTTACAATTGCAGACCTTAGGCAGGAAGCCATCCAACAAAATGATCCAGCTCCTCAGGCTGATGTCCGCAAAGACTACACGGTTGTGGGGGAAGTGCGTTCG
This sequence comes from Bacteroidota bacterium, assembly GCA_041483995.1. Classification (GTDB taxonomy): domain Bacteria; phylum Bacteroidota; class Ignavibacteria; order UBA10030; family UBA6906; genus JBGPGQ01. The sequence goes on along the minus strand of JBGPGQ010000254.1, from coordinate 303 downwards.
TTCAAGGTTGTCGGCTTCCGCAACAAGGCAAGATTTGTTCTGATACTTGCCGACCAGACGGCTTCCATGCAATGTGTCTGGTTTGGCGGAGTTCAGTATTGGAAAAACAGATTCAAGATTGGTGATGTATTGGCTGTGTCGGGTCAGCCCTCGTACTACGGAGGCATGTTGCAGTTTGTGCATCCCGATCTTGATAGGATATCCGACGCGTCTCAGGATGAAGACTCCGACGCGGCAGTTATCGACTGGAGCAAGACGCTGAATACCGGAGGACTCGTTCCACTCTATCCTTCGGGCAAAGAG
>JBGPGQ010000253.1:0-4936 GCA_041483995.1 Bacteroidota bacterium | reverse complement strand
GCACGGGTGTGGTATTCTATGCAGTGTTCCTCAAGGACCGTTCGAATTACGGACTCCTTATGCCAGCTACAATACTGACCATCATAGGATGCATGTTTCTCTATTGCACAATTGAAGGCTGGCACATGATGAGTCAACTCTGGCCTTTGTTCATCATTGCTCCCGGCCTCGGATTTGCACTGATGTACTTCTTTGGAAAGAAAGAAAAGGGGCTGCTCATTCCCGGCGGTATTCTGCTTGCAATTGGATTTGTTTTTCTCATCGGATTTGGAGAGTTCGACTATCTCTTGCCGGTCATTCTCATTGTTGCAGGTTGTCTTCTTATCTTCAAAGAGAAACTTCGCGGTAAGGTGAACTGAAAAACACTCCTCCATCCTCCACTGTAGCACCATCCGAATCAACCCTTGCGATTCTTTCCTCTTCCACGTACATTGTGCTTGAAAAATCTCGCCAACAAGTGTAATAGTATTCTAATATGAATCAACACAAGCTGTATCGTACAATTGAGCTTCTCGGCATTCAAAAATTTCGAACCGAGGATCAACTCCTCTCGCATGTTCTTGAGAACATCATCAAGAACGAGGAGATACCCATTAAGGGCGGACGAATCTGGAAGGTCGAGCCGACCGGGGGAACCTACAGGGTTATACACCAGTATGGTGAAATGGAGCCGATCAAAAAGAACTTTCGTCTTCGGATTCTCGACTATCCCCTGTTCCTCCAGCTTCCCCGCAAGGGCACTATCGTGGGCACGGAGACGAATAAGTATCTCAGGCAGAAAGGCATCAAGCTCTACTCGGCCACGGGGATTGGAGAAAAAGTCCAGTGGAAGGGCTACCAACTCTTCCCGTATGTCATCGCCATCAACGCAGAGTACTTGAAACACGACATGACATATGCGCTTAATATCCTCGGCAATTCACTCACATCAGTCTTGAAGAACCGGCGGATCGAATCGAAGGCAAAACAACTTCAGCTTGATCTTGACAAGGCTCGTGAGATTCAAAAGAGCATATTGCCCGAACATGAACTAAAGTTCCATGCGTACGACCTGTACGGCATCTCGTTGCCAGATAGAATTGTTGGAGGCGATTTCTTTGATTACCTTCAGGCCGCCGATGATCGGGACAGGATCGGCGTGGTCATTGGAGACGCTGCAAGCAAAGGGCTTTCCGCGGCAGCCCAGGCGCTGTACGTTTCGGGTGCACTGAGGATGGGCATAGAGTATCAAACAAAGCTTGGCGCCTTTATCGGGAAGATCAACCGGCTCGTGAACAAAACGTTCACGACGGAACACTTTATTTCGCTGGTCTATGCCGAAATAACAAACTCAGATAACGGCATGGTCTTTTATGTCAATGCAGGGCACAACAACCCGATTCTTTACCACACTGCTACGGACAGTGTGGAGTTTCTTCAGGCAACGGGACAGATCCTCGGCCCGTTCCCACAGGAGAAATACAGAGCTGAGTTTGCGTTGATGAAAAAGGGTGATATTCTCCTACTCTATACCGATGGTATTACGGATGCCTCGAATGAAAAGCGCGAGATGTACGGCGAGCAGCGCCTTGTTCAGAAGCTGAAGGAAAACAAAACCAAAACGCCCCGTGAGATCTGTCAGCTCATAGTGGAGGATGTGCAGCTTCACAACAGACTGGTGGAGTATTCCGATGACAAGACTGTGGTCGTGGTGAAAAGAAACAGGTGACCTGACTCCTCAAGACCGATCAATCAACAACAAAGCCGCTCTCACAATGAGGGCGGCTTTCGTAGAAGTATGCCAGCAGCATCAAGCTAACTATTTCGCAATCACCATCTTCTTTGTCTCAACAAAATCCGGCGCCTGGATGCGGTAAAAATAAATGCCGCTCGGTAACGTGGCGCTGTTGAATTCGGTCTCGTACGTGCCTGCGGCCTGCGCACCTTCAAACATGAGTGAGACTTCCTGTCCAAGCAGATTAAAGACCGCGAGACGAACGTGGCCGCTCTTCGGGATAGTGTACTTGATGCTTGTAATGGGGTTGAACGGATTGGGAAAATTTTGTTCAAGAATTCGTTCAACGGGTTTTTCTTCGGCCTCGGGAACAGGTGTCACGAATGAAACCAGAACGTGTCTGAAAACTGAACTTGTCACGGAGGCCAGTCCATCAGATGCCTTTACACGCCAATAGTATTGGCTGCTTGCCCGAGGAAGAACTGTTGTAAGCGATGTGAGATTCCCAGCCTGTGTGTCGCGCAGTGCCGGACTGTTGAACGTGTTCACTGAATCCATTTCCAAGATGTAATGCAGCGTGTCTGCATCAGGATCGGTCGATGCTTGCCACACGAATGTAACAGTTGGATCGTTACCGATAAAATTCAACGTCGTGTCGTTTGGAGGCGAGAGTAATGTAAATGCAGCGGGAGGATCGTTGACATTTGTGACTGTAATAATGTATGCCTGGTCAGTGATGCCTGCACCATTCTGCGCGCGGAGCGTGACAAACTGTGTATGCTGCAGAGCCTGTGCATTTGTCGGCATCCATCTCACCGTCCACGTCGTGGAATCGATAATCATACCTTCGGGGCCGGAGACGATGGAAAGACCGGGGGGTGTCCCGCTAAATGTTGGAGTGTAGGAATACTGAATATCCTGGGTCGCATTCAAAAGTGCTGAAGAGTTGAACACGGGTGCAACCGGACGAAGGCGAAGGATCCTGTTGGATGAGTATGGGCCATTTGTCAGGTATATATTTCCATCGGGTCCTACTTCTATATCCGCAAAACCCGTACTGTATGTAAAGAGAGTGTTGAGCGAACCGGCTACAATAGTGTCACCGTCTGCTGTAAGCGTCAGTGTCCAAAGACTTGGATTGCTGTTACCGGCAAAGAGGATTTTCCCGCGTAGTCTTGGGAATGCAGTTGAGCGGTACACAACAATGCCCGTCAATGCAGGAAGGCTGCTTGGAAAATAATAGAGCGGTCGTTTGTAAAGGGGGTTCCCGCTGTAGGTACAGTTGCCATCGTTCGGCCAACCCATATTGGCTCCCCTTGGAACGATGTTGATTTCGTCATTGCAGCTTGGCCCATTTTCGGAGCTGTATAGTTTTCCTGTCAGCTCATCGAACGTAAAATCAAAGCTGTTCCGATGGCCGATCGACCAGAATGCCTTTCCGGGCCACGGATTGTGGTCAGGAATAGAGCCGTCCGGATTAAGACGAAGAATCTTGCCGCACAAATTGCCCGCACTTGAATCCTGCGAATTTGATGATGATGCATTCTCACCAACAGTCACGTAGAGTTTGCCGTCAGGTCCGAAATGGATATTGCCACCGTTGTGGTTCGTCGCACTGTTGATCCTCGGAATAATCACGATCGTATCGGGATCAACTCCCACATTGCTGGAGTCACGATACTTCACCACCATATTGTATCTGTCGCCGGAACGCGTGTAGAAAACGTACACAAACGGTGAGTCGGGATAATGCGGATGAAGTGTTATTCCGAGAAGACCCTGCTCTCCGCTGGCGGTGACAGGCAGGGTGAGAAAAGCCGCGGGTAATATGCCACCATCATAGATGCGGACGCGGCCAGTATTGGTCGTGGAATTCCCCTTCTCCGTGAAAAAGAATTTACCACTGTTATCTGGCGTGAATACCATGCTCACCGGATATCTATCACTCGGAAGCACGGCTACCGTATCCAAGGTAACCTGCTGAGCAATAGCCAACTGAGCAGCGGCGGAGAAAAACAACAAGAGAGAACACCTTTGTAACAAATGTCCCATCCACCCCCTGTTATTTTATCACCAACATTTTCCTTGATTCAATGAACGACCCTGCTGTGAGACGATACAAGTAAATGCCGCTCGAAAGATGGGACGCATTGAATTCCACTGACCTGTGTCCGGCGCCCTGTACACCATCGATGAGCGTCGCTATTTCCCTGCCCAGAACATCAAGCACTTTGAGTGTTACATGTGTTGATTGCGGCAGGGTGTATCTGATTGTGGTTGATGGATTGAACGGGTTTGGGTAATTCTGCTCCAATGAAAAAGAGTTCGGAAAAACCAACCCGGGATCACTCACACTTGTCAGTGCCGGACCCGCAAATCGCTGAATGTTACCATTGGTATAATTGCAAATGTACAATTCGCCATATTGATCCATCCCAAAACCAGTTGGCTGAAATGGCGCATCAACAATCAATGTTTCCGGTGATGCCGTGGCTCCATTATACCAGAATCGCCAGATTTTGCCAGAGCAATAGTCAGCATAAATATAGGCTCCGACGAAATCCGGTCTGCGGTATCCGCGATAGACGTACCCACCTATCACAGAACATTCAGAAGTCCCCGAACCACTCGAATACTCTTTTATGGGCGGCGTATATATACCGGCGCAGCCCGAAGTATTGTAGGCATGAGTACCTTCATAGCATCTCCACCCATAGTTCTTTCCGTTCTCTATAACGTCCACCTCTTCCCAATTCTCCTGACCGACATCGCCAGCGTAGATATACCCTGTCACTGCATCTTGACTGAATCTGAACGGGTTCCGCATCCCCCAGGCATAGATTTCATCCCTGCCACTGATTCCAACGAGTGGGTTGTCTCGCGGAATAGCATAGTGCAATGAGCCTTCGGTTGAATCGACGTTGAGTCTGATAATCTTTCCGAGAAGACTGTCAAGGTTCTGTGCTCGATTCGCCGGATCTCCACCACTACCTCCGTCCCCCACCCCGAAATATAAATAGCCGTCTGTTCCAAAGAATACCATGCCGCCGTTATGATTGGTGTAAGGATCACCAATTTCCAAAATCTTATACTCACTCAGTGAATCCCCCTTGTTGGGATTCCCCGGCATGACTGAAAACCGGGAAACAACCTCTCTTGCGGGACTTGCAGCAGTATACGCTACGTAGAAATATCCGTTGGAGCTATAATTGGGATGGAATG
>JBGPGQ010000252.1:0-5029 GCA_041483995.1 Bacteroidota bacterium | reverse complement strand
TGAAATCAATACTTGTGGTGGATGATGAAAAAAGCATTCGTGATTCGCTTAAAATGATCCTGGAATATGAAAAATTCAGTGTCCACTTTGCCCAGGATGGACCATCAGCGCTCACCCAAATCGGAAACGGGTCGCTTGATCTTGTTCTGCTCGACATCAAGATGGCTGGAATGGACGGATTGAAAGTCCTCCAAAAAATCAAAGAGACGCAACCTGACCTGCCGGTTGTCATGATCTCCGGCCATGGAACGATTGAAACAGCGGTTGAAGCTACGAAGCGCGGTGCGTATGATTTTCTGTCGAAGCCCCTGGACCGGGATAAGCTTCTCATTGTTGTCCGGAATGCCATAGACAAAAGACAGTTGATCACCGAATACAAGCAAATGAAGGAAAAGGTCGAGGGAAAAGATGCGATCCTTGGTGAGAGTGCAAAAATAAAAGATGTGTTGACATTGATCGAGAGGGTCGCGCCAACGGATGCGCGCGTGCTGATTACAGGTGAAAACGGATCAGGGAAAGAGCTTGTTGCCAAGGCAATCCATCGCAGTAGCAAGAGGAGGGATAAACCTCTGATTGAGGTGAACTGTGCGGCAATTCCGAACGAGCTGATCGAGTCTGAACTTTTTGGTCATGAGAAAGGTTCGTTTACCGGAGCAACTTCACAAAGGATTGGGAGGTTCGAGCTTGCGGATGGCGGCACGATCTTTCTCGATGAGATAGGTGATATGAGCACCAACGCTCAGGCCAAGGTCCTCCGTGCATTGGAAGAAGGACGAATTGAGCGGGTTGGTGGTAACAAACAAATCGCGGTGGATGTCAGAGTCGTTGCAGCAACAAACAAAAACCTTCAAGATGCCATAAAGCAGGGGCTCTTTCGTGAGGATTTATTTCATCGCTTAAATGTCATCCCTATTTCTGTTCCCCCACTGCGGGAACGGAGAGAGGATATTCCAGTGCTTGCCACCGCTTTTGCCGATGATATCTGTCAACGAAACGGAATGGCCAGGAAGAGTTTCTCAGAATCTGCATTGGTCAAGCTGAAAGCGATGGACTGGAGCGGTAATGTGCGGGAGTTGAGGAACATCGTCGAGCGGTTGGTGATCATGACTTCTGAATCCGTCATTGACGCAGCTCAACTTGAGCAAGGTGGGCGGGGAGTGCGAAAGGAGTTCGATGACCTGCTTAGTCTTGGTGGAACATTTCAAGCCTTCAAGGACCGGGCCGAAGCGGCATACATCAAAAAGCAACTCGAAGAGCATGCTTGGAACATCAGCCGTACAGCCGAAGCGCTCGATATTCAACGCAGCCATTTATATAACAAAATGAAGAAGTTTGGTTTGACGAGAGGTGATGAGAAGGAGAACTAATCAATTCTACTTGATGCTTGAATCGACATATTGAGAAAACGTATTCCTTATCTTTCAAATCGATTTTTTCCCCGGAGCAACGCACTAGCAGTTGTCAATACCAAGACACCTGGCTGCGAACATTTCACCCAGTATGCTTTCCCAGGTTCGATCGTTGCAGAGGGAGTATACCCGGCGCTAAAGGCATAGAAAGCCGATTCTATAATGCCGCTTGGTATCTCCGCAACTGCAGCAGTGTCGATAAAGGAAGAGACAGAACCAATCAGGTTCCACCCTGCTACGACTGCAATTGTGTCTGAAGTTTTTGGGATCCCCGTTACGGAGACTGTTTGCGATGTGCCGAACTTCAACCAATAACCCGGACCAATGCTCAGACGTTTCTGTGAAATATACGATCCAGCAAAGAGAAACGCGTCAGAAACTGCTGTTGGAAAGACGGCACTCACCGAGTCATCGCTAACAATAAGCGGTAACGAGATCATATTCCAGCCAGTAGTCACGGAGTATTGTAACGCGGTTGTTGATGATTGTTGGTGTGTGCGATAGACCCCCGCGGGGATCCCATCGAAAGCCCGCGTCGTGCCGACGAATAGGTATCCGTTTGGACTCAGAGCAAAGCACTGTGTGGCAAAGAATGAGTCAAATGGTGGAAGTCCGGAGTTTACGGCCGTCCATGAAGCACCGCTATTGGTCGAAACATAGACGCCTGAATCGATTGTTGACGCAAAGAGAGAATCGCCGGCACCAACCATGAGAGCATTGACAAACGAAGAGGGGAAACCACCGCTGGCTGCCGACCAGTTTAAGCCGTTGTTTGTAGAGCGAAACACAGATCCGACTGTACCCGCAAACATGTCTCCATTCTGATTGCGAATTAACGCCCCTACAGTTGTATTGGTCAGTCCACTATTTCGCGGAGCCCAACTGATGCCGTCGTCTGTGGACACATGTATACCAGTTCCGGAACCCGCAAACATATTTCCAGAAGAAGTCACTAATAGAGAACGAACGAAACTCGCAGGCCCGGCCCCACCCGGAGCCCAAGTATCTCCATTGTTCGTTGACCGGAAGACAGTCGACTGAGCGCCCGCAAGTATGAGGCCACCGGGCTTGCTTGTCAGAGAAAAGACACGTTGCGTGGCAATTCCTGAGCTGATTGGAGTCCAGGATAGTCCTTGATCGGTCGAGCGTGCAGTCCCAGCACCGTCAAGACCTGCAAAGAGAATGCCTTCAGCGTTTTCATGGATCGTACGGACATAGGGAAGCTGCAGGCCATTACTCCGCGGCCACCACCTCAATCCATTATCACTCGACGTAAATAAGCCATCAATCGTCCCGGCGTATAGTAAACCGTTTGAAGGAACTGCAAGACTGTAGACGGTACTGCTATACAGGCTCGGATTGGCATTCGTCCAGGTGAGAGCTGTGTCCACGGAACGGAAAACGCCGGTGAACGCGGTCCCTGCATACACATCTCCATTTGGGTTCAACGCAACGGATAACGCGTTTGTTAGTGTCAGGCCACTATTGACTTGAACCCATGAATCGCCTCTGTTTGTGGAACGGTAGATCCCTGCTCCAACAAATTGTGTTGAAGTATTCCCTGCCGCGGCAAAAAGATAACCGATGGAATTGATCGCAATTGCACTCGCAGGTGCCCCGGCAAGGGGCGTCACGGTCCACGTGGCACCAAAGTCCGTGGACCGCCGGATGCCTGCGCTGGTAGCCGCAAATGTGTATCCCAATGAATTTCTTACAATCCCATTGATCTTTTCATTGCTCCAGTTTGGCGAAAACGATGTCCATGTATCCCCGTTGTCAGTTGACCGGCGTATGGTGCCATATGCTGTGGGGAGGGCGACATCAGTGATTCCGGCAAACACAAGCCCTGAAGCAAGACCGAGTGCCGTAACGTTCTCATCGCCACTGGCCACTGTGCTCACGGTCCAGCTTGAACCGTCATTTGTTGACCGATGGACCCTGTATTTTCCGCCGGCAAAAACATTACCGCTCGTCCGTATTGCGATCGCATTTATGACTGTGTCGCCGAATCCGGCCTGATTGATTGGTGTCCACGTATCCCCGTTGTCTGTAGATCGGTGCATTCCACACTGGTTTGTAATGCAATAATATGTGTAGACATCGCCGTTCGGAGCCACGCTGAGTGAGAATACGATCCCGTCGGTCAGGTGCGACCATGTATTGCCGTCATTCGTACTTCGGTAGATACCCCAATTCGTTCCGGCGAAGATATGTCCGCTGGAATTGATTGCGAGGTGCGTGACATCTCCATCGGTAAAGTACCCACTCGCGCGCTCCCAAAAGTTGATTTGCGCCGATGTTGTCTGGGGGCCTATCGCAAAAACAATGAACGCGATAGAACAGAAAAGGATTGGCATCTTCTTCATATAACTCCTTGTTCTTGTGTTACTTCAACAGAAGCATTTTCTTTGTGCTCCCAAACGGTTGTCTGCCGTCAGCAGGTGTTGCCTCGATCTTGTAGAAGTACACCCCGCTGCTCACCTTGTCTCCATTTGTTGTTACTCCTTCCCACTCAGATACGAACTTTCCTGCAGGCCGTTCTTCATCCAAAAGTGTAACTACGAGTTGACCAAGAAGATTGTACACCGAAAGCCTCACGTGGCTTGCTATAGGTAAGGCAAAACTGATTGAGGTGGACGGGTTGAACGGGTTGGGATAGTTTTGTGCAAGGCTGTATTCTTTCGGAATTCCCGTGGCGCCCTGTTCGTCAACTCCCAATGTGTTGCCGACAACAAGCGTGTCATCGATTGTGCCGTTGTTTCCGATATCGACGTAGATAGTGATTGGTTCACCCAAATCACTCCAGTTGGGGATGATTTGTTCGGATGAGTTTGCCGGTATTGTAATCCCTGTGTGGAGGAATCTCGATTGACCGGTCGTTGCTGCGTTGTTGAGTTTGAGCGTGTATTGTTTCTGATTGCCTGTGTTGACGAGTCTGAGATGATCGTGGCTTGTCACTCCGTAGAATGCAGAGTCATTCTGACTAACTGCGTATCCGAGGATGTCGAACACTTTCTCGGCTTGGTTCTCGATGACAATCGTCTTGAAGTCGCTGACTTTCGACTGACCGTCAGGATTCCGGAATCCGAGACCATCCGACTCAAATGTGAACCTATCGGTCTGACCGGGTAGGGCGTCACTTCTTTGAAAATTGTACACCAAGGAACCAGCAAAGACTGTGAGTCGTGCGAGTGAATCTATGAGCCCGCTCATTCGAATGGAGTATCTGTTTGCAGGAATGTAGTACCCAATAGGTGGCTGGTACTGACTGGTAACGGGGATGATGGGTATGGCGTTTGGCATGGTATTCTGGACAAGACTGTCCTGAAACCCAATCGAATTGCTGTCGGAATCCAGAATATCGATCGCAGCTCCAGGGGAATTGTAGATTGAAAGATATCCTTGACCTGCGCCAATGGCAACTGGTGCTCTTGATGCGGATGAATTCAATATGGGATGTTGCAGATACGAACTGACTGGCTGCATCAGATACATTCCGGCGCCTCCACTCCAACCAAGGCCTCTGTAATTCCAGGTACCAAGCGCCGAATCAACGATCACTGAGAAAGTTTCATCGCTTGGATGGTTAGAGTCATACACATCAACAGTATAAAGACCCG
>JBGPGQ010000251.1:0-5034 GCA_041483995.1 Bacteroidota bacterium | reverse complement strand
TGTTGCTTGCTGATCGTCTTTCCGCCGGAACCCATACCATGGAATGGAACGGTGACAAAGTTCCAAGTGGTATCTACCTCTGTAGGTTGCAGACCGGCCAGTTTACACAAAGCATAAAACTCCTCCTCATAAAATGATTCGACATTTTTTGTTCGGTTTGGCGGCGATAGCATGGCTTTCCTTTTTCCCGGTCGATATTCTTCAGGCTCAGTTCGAAGGCATTGTTAAGAGTAAGAATTCAACCATCGATGAGACTGGTCGGCGACAGGAATATGTGATGACTATGTTGATCAAGACAGATATGGTGAGAATCCAGACCATTTCGAGCGGAACCATGCCGAGCTCGACCATAATATACCGAAGTGATAAGCACACCGTCTGGGTCTTGAATGACAACGACAAGACGTATTTTGAAATCCCACAGAGTCAAGAGACAGAGCGACACCAGTCTGGCGGAGGAGGAGTTGACAGTAAGTACTCCGTTAGGAAAAGCGGGAAGACAAAACAAATACTGGGATATCTGTGCGATCAGCTTCTGATTTCAGGCTCGACCGAAAAGACAGAGATCTGGGGCACAAAAAAGCTTGGAGCCCTTTTTAGCGCGATATCAAAAGCGTTAGGCGATGAGAAATCCGAACCGGGAACCGGCTGGACGGATGAAATTATGAAGATGGGATATTTTCCTCTTGTCTCCGCAACAAAGATCGAAAATCAATTGGTCGAATCACAAGAGGTAACGACGCTACAGCACAAGAAACTATCCACAGAGACTTTTGATTTGCCGGCCGGTTACAGGAAGCAGGCGATAGGGGAGATGCTGGAGGAATGGAAAGATTCCACCAGGCATTGAGTGCGCGCCTCATGCCGCCAATATGTAAATGGCATTTCGAGTCATTTTTTTTTATATTCAAAAAGTATTGGTCTTGCCAAAGTGGCGGAATTGGTAGACGCGCTGGACTCAAAATCCAGTCCGGCTTACACCGGGTGAGGGTTCGAGTCCCTCCTTTGGTACTCTCAACAGGCGTGCACTGATGGTCAACAATAGCGTTGGCCATTTTGTTTTCAAAAAAATGAGGAGTCCCGGAGTTCATCTTTACTGCGATTTGGCTTTCATGTATATTCGTTGAAGATGAACGGGTCCTTCAGTACATACCGTAGCAGGTTCTCCTGGCGAGGGCGGATTATTTCTTGCATGCTCGCCATTCCATTGTTGACATATTCGCAATCTCAACCCAACCTTCTGGTTTCAACTACTTTCGCAGAACGATATACCATCCCTTTGAATCGCCACAGCAGTGATTCGTTGATTCAACTTCCTCATCAATTCCTGATGTCAGCCAGCGACACACTCTTTCTCGATTCTACAAGAGTGTTGCACAGAGGGGAAGAGTATGTTATCAACTACAGGTTTGGCACAATACGATTCGATAGTGTATTTGTGGCATCCTGCATGGGTGATACATCCATACGAGAGAAGCTTGTCCGCGTAGCGTATCGATATTTGCCATTCAAGTTTCAGGGATCGTATTATCGGCGCAGGCTGGTTACCCTCATTGATTCGACCGGAAGGGATACGATCAAAGTGTCAAAGCCCAAAGCCACCTTTGGGTTGGATGACATCTTCGGCCCTAATCTTCAAAAGAGCGGAAGCATTGTTCGAGGGTTTTCCATCGGATCGAACAAGGATCTTTCACTCAACTCGGGACTCAGGATGCAGCTCTCCGGCAAAATCGCTTCTGATATTGATGTTGTTGCCGCATTGACGGATGAGAATACTCCGATCCAGCCGGAAGGAACAACACAGACGCTGCAGGAATTCGACAAGGTGTTTGTGGAAATCCGCAGCACAGATGTTACGGCAACGCTCGGCGATTTCAATCTTGACATGACAGGAACGGAATTTGCTCACTTGAGCAGAAAACTTCAAGGTGCGCGTGGCGTGGCTGACTACAGACTGGGCTTTACGAATGGCTCGACAATGATTTCAGGTGCTTCTCCGCGTGGCAAGTATAACACCAACCAGTTTCAGGGTCTTGATGCAGTACAGGGGCCCTATCGTCTCACAGGCAAGAATAATGAACGTTCCATCATCGTCATTGCAGGAACGGAAAAGGTATTTATTGATGGCGAGCAAATGACGCGGGGCGAAACAAATCAGTACGTCATTGATTATTCTACGGGCGAAGTTACGTTCACAGCCCGAAAGCTCATCACGTCTGCATCCCGTATCGTGATCGATTTCGAATACACGGACCGGCAGTACTCACGCTCGTTTTTCGCAACGCAGACATCCACAAGCCTTCTGGACAATAAAGCCAGGCTCTCCTTTTCGTATATCCGCGAGGCTGATGACCCTGATGCCCCCATCGATTTTACAATAACGGATAGCGCAAAACAGGTTCTCGCAAATGCGGGTGCGGACAGAAACAAGGCGAGGCTGGATGGCGTTACGAGAGATACCGCAAACGGTTTCTACAGGTTACGAGATACGACCATTGCAATAAACGGACGTGATACGCTGGTACACTTTTATGTGTATGCGCCCGGCGATTCGAATGCGGTGTACACGATCATATTTTCCAGTGTTGGTTTTGGGAGCGGGGACTATATCCGCCAGCAACTTGGAGTATTTGTCTGGAAAGGACCGGGTGGTGGAGACTACCTGCCTGTTCGCTTCCTGCCTTTGCCGCAATCGCACCAGCTTATGGATGCTACCCTGGAACTTTTGCCGACAAGCGATATCAAGATCACTGGAGAATTTGGTCGCAGTGTCTTTGATGCGAATCGGTTTTCGTCGATCGATGATAACTACAATGCAGGTCATGCTATTAATGTGAGCGCATCGTTCACTCCTCGTAAGGTGGAGATTGGAGGGCGGAATATTGGTGCATTCGATCTTCAGCTCAAAGAACGGTATGTCAATAGTCGGTTTGTTCCGATCGATAGGACGAATGATATCGAGTTCAACCGCAAATGGGGTATTGACAGTCTCAAGCAGTCTGACGAAGAGATTCAAGAGGCTTCACTCAAGTACATTCCAACGTCGACGCTGTCGTTGAGTAGTGGATACGGAAAAATCACGCGCGGGCCTCAATTGAAATCAATCAGAAATGACGGCGTACTCAATATGCTGGGAGAGGGATTACCGACGGCTAAGTACTTTCTCGAAAGCATACGATCCCGTGATGTGAGCATTGACAATTCAAGTTCATGGTTGCGGCAGAAAGGTTCCATCGAGTACCTTCTCTGGAAAATTGTCCCAAGTTTTCGCTATGAAAACGAGGACAGGAAAATCAGATTGATCTCCAATCAATCGCTGCAACCTGGTAGTTTCAGATATAATCTGTTTGCTCCGGGCCTGAAAGTTGTCGACATCCGAACTCTCTCTTTCTCCACTGAGTTTGAATGGAGAGCAGATAATGTGTTCAATAACGGTTCTGTCATCAGGGAATCTCGATCGGCTACACAGGCATATGCACTGAAATTTTCCGAGTCAAACGAATTGACATCTTCATTGGACATTACGCTGCGCAATAAAACATATTCTCAATCCTTCAAGCAACTTGGCAACGTCGATGTGAAGACAGTCCTTGTGAGAAACCAAACCCGGTATTCTCCATTGCAGAACGGCGTAGAGACTGATCTGTTTTACGAGGTAGCGACTGAGCGATCTTCCAAACTGGAACGCTTTTTTGCCCATGTTACGCCCGGGACGGGTAACTACAAGTACATTGGCGATGTGAATCCCCAAAACGGGCTGGAAGATGAAGGTGAATTCGAGCTTACGCGTTTCGATGGCGACCGGATATTGATCACCTTGCCCACCGATGAGCTGTTCCCGGTGATTGATCTGAAAACCAGCCTCCGGTTGAGGCTTACACCATCAAGGTTTATTCAGCAGCCTTACGGAATACTGGGAGACATTGCCTCTGTCTTGACCACCGAGACCTATGTGCGCGTGGAGGAAAAGAGTACCGAACGAGATCTCAAGCAGATTTATCTTTTGCATTTCAGCAAATTCCGTCAGGATTCAACAACGATCGATGGTTCCAGTCTATATACACAGGATATTAATGTATTTGAAGGCCGCCCGTCGTTTTCCTCCCGGTTTCGTTATTCACAAAGAAAGGGTTTGGGAACGTTCAGTAGCGGTATCGAGAGATCGTATACGCGGGAACGATCAATTCGCGTACGCTGGCAGCTTGTTGAAGAAGTTTCGAATCAGGTGGATTACACAAACAAGACCGATCAGGTAGCGAGCAGGCAACCTTCGGGCCGACTTCGTGACATACTATCAAATTCCGTTGCCTTTGACATATCGTACCGTCCGGAACAGAATGTTGAAGTAGGTTTTAAGGTGGAGGTTGCCAAATCTACAGACAGATACCAGTTGCCTCACATCGACGCAAGTCTCAACACACAAAGCGTGCGTTTGGTCTACGCTTTTCAAGGTGCCGGGCAAGCGAGAATGGAAATGGCGCGGGAGGAAATTGTATTGGGAAGAGGTTCAGAGAACATTCCGTTTGAATTGACAGGAGGAAGAATCGTCGGGAAAACGTGGATTTGGCGGGCAGCGTTTGACTATCGTGTAACGCAGTTCATCCAAGCGACAATGAACTATGACGGCCGTATCGAGGGTGGTCGACAAGCAGTGCACACGGCACGCGCAGAAGTCCGTGCGTTTTTTTGATTGCCAAAGGTCCGATCATTTCCGACTTGCGTTTCTCATTCCTATTTTTTATACTCACCTACACTTCACAATCCTTCTTGATTTCTCACGCGTTACTAATCGAGACTGCATTTCCGATGGTATTCTGTACATCGTTCGAATCGAAGATCGGCCTGATTTACGTTGCCTCAACGGACAAAGGGGCATGCAAGATAAGCGTTCCAAAACAGACACGGAAGGATTTTTTTGGCTGGCTTCATGAGAATTTTGACGACAGCGAAGTGGTGGACAACAAATCCCGTAACAGAGAGATCATCGACCAGCTTAACCGTTACTTCAGTGGCAAGTTAGCGAAGTTCACCTGT
>JBGPGQ010000250.1:0-5046 GCA_041483995.1 Bacteroidota bacterium | reverse complement strand
GAAAAGATGGGGATACAAACAAGTGATCTGAATGGCACTGTCATGGATTATGAGATTGAAAAACTGATCGAAGACGCCAGACTGCCCCTTAGGGGTAAATCATTTCTCCCGACCGTTGTAAAAGAGGTCGCTCCCGACGAGGCATTGGATCGATTCTACGAGGCTCTTCACAAATTTGGCAGAATACTTGGCGAATCGAAACGCAAAGCCTACATTGATGGTGCGTTCAAAGGTATTGATGCCGAAGTTGTGTATCGAATCCTGAATGAGACAGCCGCATTACAACAGGCCGCCGATGCAGTGGGAAAGCAGGATGCGAAGAAATTTGCCGAGGCTGTCGCTGGGTTCATCAACTATGCCCTTGATCATGAGCTGCTTGCCGACGTGCGGATAGTGAACATTCTTGAAAACGCAAACCTGACCTTGCAAACGGTTCTCGAAGCTGCAGGTCCGGACGATTTTGATTCGCTCTCTCAGACAATTGAATTGTTGCAGAGACCAAAGGATCTCCTGGAATAATGACCAAGGTATGTGCTGTCATCATGGCTGGTGGTGTAGGAACACGGTTCTGGCCAAGAAGTCGGGAGAAGTCTCCCAAGCAGCTCTTGGAAATTCTAGGCAAAGGGACAATGATTCAGAATACTGTAAAGCGACTGGAACACTTGGTTGACACGGATGACATATTCATTGTCACCAACAAACTTCAAAAAGCGCTCGTTGCCAAACAGCTTCCCAATATTCCCGAAGAGAATATCATTATTGAACCGGTAGTCCGAAACACTGCTCCGTGCATCGGTCTTGCCGCGATTCAAGTTCGACGCTTTGACCCCAAGGCAGTCATGATTGTGTTGCCGGCAGACCACGTCATAGAAAATGTTGTGGAATTCAGGCGTGTACTATCGTTAGCGGTTGAGACCGCGCAGCAATCGTCCAGTCTGCTTACGATCGGTATTCAACCAACACACCCCGAAACCGGTTATGGATACATCCAGATGTTTAATGAGGCGGGAGAGCATAACCCGTATTTTTCCAAGGGCGTATACAAAGTCAAAACATTTGCCGAGAAACCGAATCTACAAACCGCAAAGCAGTTTCTTTCAAGTGGTGATTTTCTGTGGAACAGTGGTATGTTCGTTTGGCGCGTTGACGTAATACTTCATCAGATCGAGAAACGGCTTCCTGATCTCTATGGTGAACTAATGAGGATTGATGAAGCCTACGGCAGTTCCCAGTACCACGCCACTCTGGATCTGGCTTATGGATTGATGCGCGGTATTTCTATTGATTATGGTGTCATGGAAAAGGCGGAAGAAGTGTATGTCATCCCTGGGCAGTTTGGGTGGAGCGATATAGGGTCTTGGGATGAGGTATACAGAATGTCCGGGAAGGATGACGGTGGCAACTCTATCACCGGCACCGTAATCCAAAAATCGACAAAAAATTCCTACATATTTTCTCCTGACAAAGTGGTTGCAACAATTGGAGTGGAGGATCTCATTATTGTCAACACGGACGATGCGTTGCTTATTTGCAAACGGGGAGCATCGCAAGACGTCAAGGAGATTTCTGATTACCTCAAACGGAAACAAATGAACGAATACCTGTAGATGAGAGACCAGTTCAAGTGCGTCTTGATTGTTATGAGTATTACTGTTGGTGTGGTGGGATGCGGTACCGCCACACCACGGTTCACAACCTCAGAAAGAAGCATAGCTTCAGATGGTCATCAGCTTGAGGGGATAGCTTCTTACTATGCGGAAGAGTTTAACGGTCGGAGAACCGCAAACGGAGAAGTGTATGACATGCATGGCATGACTGCTGCACATCGGACACTTCCCTTCAATACAAAAGTTCGCATACGCAATCTTGATAATCAAAGGGAAGTTGTCGTTCGCATCAATGATCGTGGACCATTCAAGGGTGACCGTGTAATTGATCTTTCATTGGAAGCTGCCAAACAATTGGGGTTGATGGAACACGGCACGGCTGCTGTGTCTCTGAATATCGTGGAACTTGGTCCCTAAAGAACTACTGATGTCATGGCAAAACCTCTAGTAGATGAACATACGATCCGAGCCTTGGTATCGAAAGGGAAAAAGACCCTTGAAGTGTTACCCAATGCCATAATTACAGACATGGCAAGGGATTTGGCTCAAGAACATGGAATTCAATTCACTCAGGTTGGTTCTTTGGAAACACAAGGTGCTCCATTGGTTACGAGCTCAAATCGGCCGAAAACAACGAACGAAAACCCCCAGCAGGTGGTTGCTTTTGGCAGTGACCACGGTGGTTTCAAGCTCAAAGAAATGCTCATGAAGCAGGCTGAGGGTATGGGTTTTAGGACTTTAGATGTAGGGACGACAAATGAGGACCCATGCGACTACCCGGATTTTGCGTATGCTGTCGCAAAGGCCGTTTCGAGTGGCCAGGCGTGGCGGGGGGTCATGATTGATGGTGCTGGCATCGGCTCTTGTGTGGTGGCAAACAAAGTGGTTGGAATAAAAGCCGCTTGTTGCCACAATGAATTCGTGGCAAGAAATGCCAGAGAGCATAACGATACGAATGTACTGACATTGGGTAGCAGGGTAACTGGGTCTGAAGTCTGCAAGGAAATACTCAGAATATGGCTTGAAACCTGGTTTGCCGGAGGACGGCACAAGAAAAGAGTTGAAAAAATAGAAGAAATTGAGGCACACTCGTTACGAAAGTAGTGTTTCTCCTCTCATGCCAACAGAAAAGCCAACCAATAGAGTTGGCTTTCTTTGTTTTTGTGCGTTGGCTCAAGCCGAGAAAATCTTGCTTGACATTTAATGGAGTTAGAACTATCTTTTCATAGCTTCATTTGTTGATTTTGCTATTCATATACCATTCAATCAATTCCGATAGTATTTGAGCCAGTGATTGAAACTGTTGCTTGAATTGTCGACTGTAATCTTCTCGAAGTATTGTTCACGTATGTTAAACAGCAATGAGGGGCTGATGGAAAGAGGAAAATACTTGGTATTTCTTGTGTTATTTGCCGGATTCCTGGGGTGTACCCCCCAAGGTGACAATATCATTAAGAAAGAAAAGCCAGGGTTTGGTGCTGAGGAAGCTGTAATCGGAAGGGGATCCTCTGTCGATGACAATTTTGCCTTGAATTCTTCTCTTGATCCCGCAACTCGTAATATCATAACCAGTTACGGCCCAACCATTAGAAAATACGCCAACAAGTACGGATTCGATTGGAGGCTCATTCTTGCGATTATGAAGCAGGAATCGCGCTTCTCCCATGAAGCCGAGAGTGAGAAGGGTGCTTCCGGACTTATGCAAATAATGCCTCTCACTGAAGCAGAAGTTGCAAAAGTACTGGAAATAGAAGACATGACCCAACCCATGAACAATATCAGGGGAGGGATCTTTTATTTGAAAAGACTGTATTCCCTTTTCGAAGGCGTCAGAGAATCGGACAGGATCAAACTAACATTGGCTGCATATAATGCTGGCATAGGGCGGGTGTACGATGCTCAAGAATTAGCCGCGTACATGCATGACAATCCAAATTCATGGCAAGCAATCAAGGATGCCTTGCCGCTGCTCTCAAAAAGATACTATACCCTCCACAGAAGTGTCTGGGAAAGTGACAAACCAAGAAATGGTTGGTTTGGGAACGCCAAGGAGACGGTTTCTTATGTGGACAAAATAATGGACTATTATGATGAATATCGAGGATCGTTGAATTGAGGCTAAACGATTAGGAGTTTTCCAGCGCCCGATTGATGAAAAGTCGGGCGTTTTTGTTTCAGGGTAGCAGTATGGCTGATGCAATAACCGTAGTCCAAATGCCGTCCTTGTGTCCTTCGGCCGATTGAGTGACATTGTACGTTTTCACAATCTTGCCACTCATTTTATAGAGTTTCTCACGTTCGTCCCAGGCGACACTCGAATCAAACTCTAAGCCCAGAGTGGTTGCAAGCATTGTTGCTGCAAGATCCTCTGCATATTCCCCTGCTTTTTCATCAGTCTCACCGAAAGGATGGTGCTCTGACAGGTAGCCATATTGTGAAGAGTCCCCAGGTGTCGCGACACCGATCGATGCTGCAATGAGTCTGTTAGGCTCATTCGTCGCGTTTCTTGCCATGACAGCAAACGTGATCTGTCCAGGCTGCAGAAATTTTAGCCCTTCTTCGGGAGAGATTCTCTTGCAACCGGGTGGGTAAATGCTGGAAACTGTAACGAGGTTACATTTCTCTATTCTTGCATCTCGAAGTGCCAACTCGAATGATTGGAGGTAGTCTTTGTGACGACCTACCCCTTTCGTGAAGAACATTTTTCCTGGGACGTACACGTGCGCATCTCCGTTTGTTAATGGTGAACGCTGAATGATTACGCTTTGCTTACTTTGAGGAACCGCCGCTTTCCAACTTTGAGTATTACGCTGTACTGAAGACTAACTGTGGCATTGTAGTCTGAGACTCTTTCACCATTGACGCTGACGCCCCCCTGCTCAATCATCCGGCGGGCTTCGCCGTTTGAAGCAACCAGCTTGCTCTCGGTAAGAAGCTTGATAATATTGAGTTCAGTTGTTTCCAAAGGAATGGATAGCTCAGGTACTTCATCCGGCAAATCCTTCTTGACAAAAATGCGATCGAATTCCTGTTCCGCTGCCGTTGCTTCTTCCGCGCCGTGATAGAGAGCTACCAATTCTCTAGCGAGACGTCGTTTGGTGTCACGTGGATTGGTTGTCGGTTTGCTTAATTGGTCCTTGATGGTGTTGAGATCTGTTTGCGAAACGTTCGTTCCGAGAACAAAATAATCATAGATGAGATTATCGGGTATGGAAAGGGTCTTGCCGTAGATCTGCCTTGGTGGTTCATTGATACCGATATAATTATCTAGCGATTTGCTCATCTTCTCAATACCATCCGTGCCGGGCAGGATAGGCATTGTAATTGCCACCTGTGGCTCAGTGGCATATTCGCGCTGGATGTCTCTGCCGACAAGAAGGTTAAACTTCTGATCGGTGCCACCTAACTCGATATCAGCTCCTATAGCAACCGAGTCCAT
>JBGPGQ010000249.1:0-5053 GCA_041483995.1 Bacteroidota bacterium | reverse complement strand
GTGCCATGTATGATGAGGCGCGCCATTTCATTGGTAAGACTCACATTGAACTGTCTCGCCTGCTGCCGTGCACGGTCGAGATTAACGTAAATCTCACCCTCAAGGTTCATTCCCTCTTGCAAACAAAAACTCAGCACATCTGTGGCATAATCATGTCTGAGGTACCTACGATTTATTGCACGACAAGCGTGCGAATCAATAAATATCACCGACAGCATTGCCCTTCCCTGTTGCTCAACCTTCAGCACGCGCTTAACGTACTTGATAACAGCCAGCTTGCGGACACGATGCTTTCCGTGCGCATTGAATACTTCGACACGATGCATTACCGTACGCTGGATTTCCTCTTTTTTGTCTCTCTCTTCTTTTGGGGTCCAGCATCCGATTCATCAAACATCGTATCGGTCAGTGAAAGGGCTATGCCCGACAGCATCACCTCCGGACCAAGCCGAGTGAAATCACCTGAGAGCAATCGTCGGTCGACATTCGCATACAGAGAACAACCTCCTTCACGTTCTACAATGAGTCCTGACAGCCTGCCATCATGTTCTCCCACAAATGTTACCTCACCGAGCATTTCGCTTATCACATATCCTGAACAGAAGTGCAACTGCAAATGTGCACTTTCCGTGTAGACCGAGATCAGATTCCCACGCTGTTGGCCGATCAGAATCTGTGAGTAGATCTCAAGCGCCAATTTCCGGCGAGGATCCTTCCCTCCCACCTCAAAACGGTACGTGGTACCGACCATTTTTGCTTCAGTCTTGAGAAGCTTCTCAAGCTTCTTAACATCGGACATTTTGAAAGCAGACTGCATTCTTACCTCACCATGATCATGGAGCTATAGCAGAATAAACAACCCCGGTCCCTGTTGTGCGCCGTCGGCGGACACATTGTAACCGGGGTCGTGTATGAATCCTGCACAGACCTATCATACCACCACAACATTGGTCGCTTGAGGACTTTTCTTCCTATCCACAACTTCAAATTCGCCGGTAGTCTTTTGTTCAAGTGACTTGTCGGAGCCGATGGCAGAGAAATGGACGAGCGCGGCGGCTCCGCTGCCTTGTTGAATGAAACCAAAGTCTTTTTCCGCGTCGAACCATTTGACTTTACTGCGCGCCATCAATCCTCCGACTTGCTGCAATAACTGGCTGGCGCAAATATACCCAGCATTATAGTTATTGTCAAGCCCTGTGGATTTACCACTCGACGACCATTCCTTCTGCCGCGGCAACGCACTCGAAAGTGTATTTCTTTAATTTGATTTCTCGCCGACAGATCTCGAGTATCTGATCGATCTGTTCATCGCTGTGCGTTTGTTCATGATGAAACAAAACCAGTCGTTGGACATGTGACTCATTCGCAACTCTCAATGAAAACAGATAGTCAGAGTGACCCCAGCCAACATGTTTCACATACTCTTCAGGCGTATATGTTGAATCATGAATGAGAACATCCGCGCCGTATGCAAAATCAAAAATGCGTTGGTTCGGATCCCCTTTTGTCTTTCTGTATTTCTCTAATGTTGCTTTGTCCACATTCTTCACCGACGCTGCAATCTCCCGATCAAATGGCTCATTGTCACTAATGTAGACCACCGATTGCCCGGCAACATCGATGCGATAACCAAGCGTAGAATAGGGATGATTGACAAAGCATGAACGGAGTACGCCGTCATGAATTTTCGTCGAACCCTCCTTGATCGGATGGAAATCGATCCGTGCCGTGAGTTCGTCAAGTTGAATGGGGAAATGAGCCTTGTCCATGAGATTGGCAATCATCCGCCGGAGTGTAACTTCTTTTGATTGTGCTCCAATGATGGTGATCTCATTACCTGAAATGAATGCGGGTTTGAAAAAAGGAAAGCCCTGGAGATGATCCCAATGAGGATGACTAATCAGCAGATGCGCTTTGATGGAATTTCCTTCCTTCGCCAAAGCGTCGCCAAGCCCCCGAATGCCGGTCCCAGCATCAAAGATAACAAGCTCACCATTTGGAAGCCTGAGCTCCACGCAGGGTGTGTTTCCACCGTAACGGACAGTTTCTTTGCCTGGCGTGGGGATTGATCCCCTCGTTCCCCAGAATTTCAATTTCATTGGGACAATCTTATCATGAGATCATTTCAACGTAACTCCGTGCGTATCTGACATAGTTCTGCGCCGATTCGCCCAGTTGTTTTCTTTCTTCGGAGGTAAGATCCCGGATAATCCGTGCCGGAACTCCTGCCGCCAATGTCCCCACGGGGACAACAAAATTCTCGCGCACTACTGCACCCGCGGCAACAAGCGCTTGCGGTCCAATGCGGGCATTATCCAGAATTATTGCACCCATTCCAATCAGGCTGCAATCCTCCACTATGCTGCCATGCACAATTGCCCGGTGGCCTATCGTTACATCCGAACCGATGCGAACAGCAAAGCTGTGCGTCACATGAAGTGTCGATCCGTCCTGAATGTTTGTTCGCTCGCCGATATAGATGCTATTGATATCCCCGCGCAAAACTGAATTAAACCAGATGCTTGCATCCTTGCAAATTTCCACTTCACCGATAACGCACACCCCCTCGGCAAGAAAAACTCCAGAGTGAATTTTCGGTATTTTCCCCTGGAAAGGAATGAGTTTCATATTGTGGGTTCGATTCAATAGAATAATTTTCTTAAATCAATGAACGTTCCGTCAATCATTTGCGCGTGGAGGAACCCAGCCCGGGCGCTTCCATTCCATCAATTCAAGCGTGACATTCCCGATAATGACTTTCATTTTTGCTAGAATGGGTATTCTTGCTTCATCAGCGCTGAACCACCCTTCAAAGTCCCCGGTCAATCCGAAGATGCCGACAAATTCGGCAGTCCCTTCAAAGCCAACAACGTCAATAGGGTAATCCACCGGGTCAATCTCAACGCTGCTCCTCTCGTTTTTGAAATCAATGTATGTGTTGACTTTCTCCTCCTTGACAAGGCTCGGGATGTTCATCTTTTTGCCGGAGAAAACCTGGTCACGTGCATAGTAAAATAATGACAAGCCGTCTTGATATGGTACATTGATTTCCAAGGTATCACGTTTTTCAACAAGTGAGTCAGCCACTCCCTTTTCAATTAGGACATGATGGGCATCGTAATCAAAAATGTACTTTGCAAATTCCCAGAACTTGCCATTCTTGCTCTTGCCGATGAATTGTCGCGAATAAACCGAAGTATCCATCTTGCTTTGAAAAACCGCTTTGAGATCGACAAATGGGACTTTGGGATAGGATTGAATGTCCGCCAACCCGTTGTAAACAAGAGACGTGGGTGTTTGTTCTTTACTGACTATCTTAATACGCACCTGACCGAGGTCGATGAAACCGTAACGAACGTTGTAGACAAGTTCTTCACCTTCGACGAAGACCTTTGAAAGCGGCGGGGTTGATTGGGCGACTGAAGCGGACGTATACAAAGCAAGCGGAAACAAACTAATGACGAGTGCGAGAATGAATCTCCCTCGTGGTATAGTGCAGAAGTGGGATGATTCAGGTCTTAGAATACCAGGTCCCCTCTTTACTATTCTTATACCGAGTTATCGGAGACTGGAAAGATTCTTTGCGATTTTCTCCGCCTCGGGAAACAGCGTCATCGCTTTTTTGAACTGAGTGTCTTCGTTGAGCATGACACGCGCCGATCCCTCATTGCCCCAGAGGCTTCGAGCAATATATGCCTTGGTAAATGCCTTAATGTAGCGGAGATCTTTCTCGTATAGATCTTTCTTGAATTCGACTTTGTTCAATTTCGCAATTGCAAGGAGTTGCTCAAGCATCTCATCGGAAACCTGGAAATCTACAGCAAACTTGTTATAGTCCTTGCCAAAACCTTTCTTCAACTCCGCTTGATTCTTGTCAAGGTACTTACTGCCAAAATCTACAAAAATTGGACGGCTTCTCAATTGTGCGGTGTATTCGCTATAGCGATCTGCTTTGACGATATAGTCGGGCGTAATCCCTCCGCCGCCATAGACAACGCGTCCACCTGCTGTTTTGAATACCGCACGACTGGAATCTTTCTCTTCCTCGTGTGTGACATTCTCACCTTCAGTTTCATTTCGTTCAAAAGCTTCACGCTGATACTTTGCTTTGTCTTCACCGTACGGCCGCTGTATCAGGCGACCGCTTGGCGTATAATAGCGGGCAGTAGTAAGACGAAATGCCGACCCGTCCTTAAGATCGAACTGTCGCTGTACAAGCCCTTTCCCAAACGTTGTTTCACCGACAATAAGTCCTCTATCCCAGTCCTGTATCGCTCCGGCAACAATTTCACTTGCTGATGCAGAACCGTTACTAACAAGTACAACAAGCGAAACATCCTGGAATTTTGCCGAACCAGAAGAAAAATATTCTTCATCAAACTCAGTGCGACGACCCTTCGTGTAAACGACTTTCTTTCCCTTCGGCATCAATTCGTCCACCATCTTGAAGGCCTGCTCAAGATAACCGCCAGGGTTTCCTCTGAGATCGAGGATCAGCTTCGTCATGCCAGCCGTCTTGAGTTTGGAGACTGCGTCGACAAATTCATCGTGTGTTTTGGCGGCAAATCGGGTGACGCTGACATAGCCGATCTGTTTGTCAATCATCATCGACGCATCAATGGTGTACAATGGAATCTTGTCACGCGTAATCTCAAACTGCAGAAGGTTGTCTATAGTCGCCCTTGCGATTGACACTCTGACTTTACTTCCCTTTGGCCCGCGCAGTTTTTTCTGAACGCCAGCTTGCGTGATACCTACACACGAGCTGTCATCAATCCTAACAATCTTGTCGCCTGCTTGAATGCCGAGTGCTTCACTCGGCCCACCAACGATCGGTGTTATGACAAGCAACGTGTCGTTGATAACCTGGTACTCAATTCCGACACCCTCAAAACTCCCTTGAAATTCCTCGGTGACACGCTGAAGCTGGGAAGCAGGGATGTACACTGAGTGAGGATCAAGCTCACCGAGCACTCCGTTCACAGCCGCCTCAGTCAGCTTTTGCGTATCAACATCTTCTACATAGTACTTTTCCGTAATACTGAGAACATCT
>JBGPGQ010000248.1:0-5079 GCA_041483995.1 Bacteroidota bacterium | reverse complement strand
GTATGTGCTCTATTTTTTGCTTTGATGAAGGCAAAAGCGATTCTCGTTCCTTTCACGCGTGCAATCGAAAATGAAATGACGCCGTTGATGAACATCGCGGGCGTGGGACAGCTATTTCGCTTTGATGCCAATGATAATTGGAAAATTGAAACACGTGTGAAGACTCCCAGCAACGACCTCATCGAATCGTTCCTGAAACGCGATGTTCCGGGGTTGATCGTATTTACGTCCGGCTCCACAGGGAAGCCCAAAGGGATATTGCAGGACTGCGAGCGGGTGATGCGGAAGTTTGTAGAAAAACGGCAAGCATGGCGAACAATACTCTTCTTGATGATGGATCATTTCGGCGGATTCAATACCATGCTTTCTGCGTTTGCGTACGGCGGTGGCGGTATCTGTCTACCCGACCGCGGTCAGGAAAATGTTTGCCGCATCATTGAGAGATCACGAGCAGAGTTGCTCCCTACAACGCCGACATTTATCAATCTTTTGATTGCATCGCAAAGCTATCGTCATTTTGACCTCAGCTCAGTGAAAATCATAACCTATGGCACGGAAGTAATGCCGGCCGCAACACTTGCAAAGGTGAAATCGATATTTCCGAATGCTCAAATCAAGCAGACCTACGGACTTTCCGAACTGGGAGTTCTGCGATCAAAATCAGAAAGCAATGATTCTGTATGGGTGAAAATTGGCGGCGATGGATTCGAGACAAAAATCGTTGATAATATTCTCTGGGTGCGCTCGGAAGCCAACATGGTGGGTTACCTGAATGCGCCCAATCCATTTGACGATGAGGGTTGGATGTGTACAGGCGACCAGGTGGAAGTGCGTGGCGAATACATGCGGTTTCTTGGTCGCAAGTCTGAAATGATAAATGTGGGTGGGCAGAAAGTGTTCCCCGTGGAAGTTGAAACAGTACTCCTTGAAGCGGACAACATATCCGAGGCAACGGTAACGGGGGAACCGAATCCTCTGCTGGGCAAAGTGGTGGTCGCGCGTGTTTCACTTGATAAAGATGAAGACTTGCTGACACTTTCGCAACGGCTGCGCAAATTCTGTTTGGAAAGAATGGCTAAATACAAAGTACCCGTGAGGTTTATCGTCGTTCCCGCAAGAGATCAGCGTACTGAACGATTCAAGAAAGTCCGCCAATTGGATGTCGACTCTGATACCCAATGACAGGCCAGACGGGGAGAATGGAAATCCGGAAGATGGAGATGCAAGACATCGATGAGGCGGCCCGTATTACAATTGATTCGTTCGATGATTACAACATCCTCAGCAAGTTGGGGTACGGGTTTCTTCAGACGATGTATTTTCCAACAATGATCAACAAGACTGACTCAGGGGCTCTTGTTGCGCTGCAAGGCGGCAAGATTCTGGGGTATTTTTGTTATATGAAGAATTTCAATGCGTTCAATAAGGACCTATGGTTTGGGAAACTTTACAACAGTGTGTATTTTGTCCTTGCTGCCATTCTGCGCGGGAGATTGTTGCCAAGAGACTTCTATATCATTCTGGTGTATTCGCGGTGGATTCGGAAACAGAACATCGAAAACGAAACACAGCTTGGTCCAATTGTCGTAGCACCGGATGTCAAGGGAAAGCCGATTGGCGGCATGGTCACCTTCTCATTAGTCCGCATGGTGCTTGAACAACTGCGATCAGAAGGTGTGCGATTCTTTTGGAGCACGCTGGATTCCAGAAACCGTTCTCGAATACTCAACAAAAGCCTCGGTTTCAAAGAGCAGGCCTCTCTTCGTATTGGGGGGGTTGAAGAAATTCTGGTTGTGAAGAAATCATAATGCACCTTCAACCCATCGACCATACAGGACTTGAAAACACCTTCCCATCAGCCTGAACACGATTGGAACGATTCGTGAAGAAAACGTACACGTATCTTTTTTTCTTTGTGGTTGCTGCAAACATCCTCGTTTCGGGAGGAAGGCTTGCTGTCAGTGACGAGCTTGCAATATTCCTTACCTCTGAGAGCATTGTCAAACGAGGAGATCTTGCCATTAGCAATGACCTTGTCAAGAATGGTTCAATTGGCAATGGCGGCAAATTTTACGCGGGTTCAGGAATTGCTCAATCCGTTCTGAACATCCCCCTGTATGTGGCAGGGGATGCAGTTACCCGAATTCTCGGACTATCAGAACCGCTGAAAACGCTCGCGGTCAGAGCGATTTCCTCCTTATTCAATCAATTTTTTGCCGGATTCATTGCTATTGTCATGTTTGCCTTTGGCAGTAGGCTCGGGTATTCAAAGAGGATTTCCTTATTCTTGACCCTGAGTCTTCTCTTTACGACCAATCTTTTTCCTTATTCAAAATCATTCATGCGGGAGCCGCAGCTTTTGTTCTATTTACTTACTGCTGTGTTTTTCTTGTACTGTTTTAAGCTCGACGGCAAAGCAAAGTACCTGGTGTATTCCGGCATGCTGTGCGGAATTGGACTACTGACAAGACTCACGGCTGTTGTTGCATTGCCGGTTCTGTTCGTCTACCTTATTGCCATTCTGGTGGAGGCGCGAAAATTGGGAGCACCGAACAGGCCGAGAATCATCAGGAGCAGTTTGCTTTTTGGAACGCCGATAGTTGCTGCGATTATCTTAAATGCTGTCTATAACTACTTTCAATTCGGAGATATGAACGCGACCCCATACGCCAAACTTGGGTTTACGACACCACTTTTTGTCGGAGTCTACGGACTGTTGTTCAGTCCCGGGAAAAGTTTTTTTCTCTATGCACCGCTTACCATTCTGGTGTTCCCCGCATTGTCACGATTCAGGCGAACGAACAGACTTGAACTATATCTTTTTGCTGGCCTCTTTATTGTCAACCTGATTTTCTTTGCAAAGTTCATGGCATGGGCCGGAGATGGAAGCTGGGGCCCCCGGTATCTGATTTCTACCCTACCTCTTTTTGTTTTGCCGATTGGGAGTTTGCTGCAGACGAGCAAAGTTGTGAGGAAGATTGCGATTGGGCTGACCGTGCTTGGCTTCCTCATTCAAGTGGGAGGTGTTTCAATATACCTCGGCAACTACTTGCGGGAGATTGGGGAGTTTCCGTTGACGAAGAACTTTGATGATCCCGAGTTTTTCTACAGGTCACATTTTATACCCAACTATTCTCCTGTGATCGGGCATTGGGAGATGCTGGCGAGAAACGTTCGAGTGAACTTCTCCGAGGAAAAACCAAACTTCAGAATAGCAAGCACGGGTGCACGGATTCCTCTCTCCGAAGAGGACAAAACGAATCTACTCTACACTCTTGATTTCTGGTTTATGTATCTTTCGTATGCTGGCATAGGCGGCGAACGCATTCTTGCCGCGGTTCTCGCCCTTGGGCTTGTTACTGTTTGGCTTGGTTTCAGGACATTTCAAATACTGGGAGCCAATGAGGGTGTGGGAAAAGAACTGCCGGTGAGGGCGTAGACTGTATATTTTCATTTACCGCGTAACATACAACAGGAAAAGGTCATTTCCATGACTAAAGAAAAAAAGGGGCCAACCGGTAAGCGAGCGCAAGGGGACAATGGCTGGTGGTACAATCTCTCTGCCGTTCGGAAGAATGTTGTTTCCGTTCTTTTGCTCTTTGTGATTGTGCTGGTCCTTTTCCATGACATCGTCTTCAAGGATATGGTCTTCTCCACAGAGCTCGATACGGCATCGGCGTTGAGCTGGAGGCAGGCCGGAACAACACTCGCGGAAACCGAAAAACAAGAACCTCTCTGGATCCCTTACGTGTTCAGTGGCATGCCCGGGTTCGCGAGCATGGCCTACAGCACCACAACTGTTTCCTACATTCAGGAAGCCCTTCATCTTGTGGGAAGGTTTTTGTTCTTGAATGCCTCGTTGAGTTGGTTTGTTCTGCACTATTTGTTTGGGGGACTCTGCATGTTCCTGCTTGCGAGGAACATGCAGTTTCAACATCTTCCGGCTCTCTTTGCCGCCGTGACGTTCATGCTCAGTCCGTATGCAATTGGACTTGCACAATCAGGGCATGGTTCGAAGCTTATGACACTGAGCTATATTCCCCTGTTGTTTCTGCTAACTCATAAATTGCTCGAACGCCCGAACGTACTAACGTTTGCACTTCTTGCTGCTACAGTCGGAACAATGATGCTTGCAGGACATGTGCAGATAATGTATTACGGCTTTCTTGTTGTTGGATGTTACTTGATTTACAGTATCGTTATTCACGCAAAGCAGCAAGTTGCAGTTGTTGCCAAAAGCGCCGCGTTGTTTGCTCTAGCCCTCGGACTCGGATTCGCGATTTCTGCCTTCTTCTATCTATCGGTGCAGGAGTACGCCCAGTATTCAATTCGCGGGGGAGGGACCACTGGTGCACCGGGTGGGCTTACATACGCGTATGCAACGGGCTGGTCATTTCATCCCTTCGAGACCCTCACACTTCTTATTCCATCATTCTTTGGTTTTTCGGACCCATATTACTGGGGCTGGAAACCATCATCCGACTCGACAGTGTATGTCGGGTTGCTGCCACTTTTCCTCAGCATTCTAGCGTTATTCTACAAAAGGAATCGGGAAACAATTTTCTTCGGGCTTATTGCGCTCCTTATACTGCTTGCATCTTTTGGCAGTCATTTTCCCTTGTTGTTTGACCTGTTGTTCAACTACCTTCCTTATTTCAATAAATTCCGCGCGCCTGAAATGATTATGCAACTCATGCCATTCGCGTTGGCGATTCTTGGAGCGTATGGGTTTTCACTCCTTCTCAGCTATCGTGAATGGCTAAACGAAGGCAAACTGAAAACGCTGAAGAAAGCGCTTGTCTATGTCCTCGGTGGATTAGGTACAACGCTGTTGTTGTCCGTTCTCTTCAAGTCCGGACTGTACGAAACTCTTTCCGGGTCCATGTTTGTGAAAGAGGGGGAGTTTGAACGTTACAAGCAGCAGTATGGCCAGCAGGTGAACCAGATAATGATACAACTCAAGCAGGAGCGGTTTGACTTGCTTTGGAAAGATTTCGTGAAATTTGTTTTGATGGCAATAACGGCCCTTGGGGTAACAGTTGCGTATCTTAACGGCAAAATAAGAACCAGTGCGTTCAG
>JBGPGQ010000247.1:0-5124 GCA_041483995.1 Bacteroidota bacterium | reverse complement strand
ATAGCGATGGGAGAATGGACCTTGCCATTAGTAAAGATGGTACTGATCCACAGGGGCACTTGTATTACTATTCCGATTTGTATCGAGCTACACCGCTGATGAGTACCGATGAGAAATTGAACTTTCTACCATCTGAAATTGAATTGCTTCAGAATTACCCTAACCCGTTCAACCTGACTACGTCAATACAATATTTAGTCCCGAAGAATGGCTTCGTGTCACTTATCATCTATGATGTGCTTGGTCGTAAGGTTGCTATGCTTGAACAAGGCGTTATGAAAGCAGGCTCGCATGTTGCAACCTTTGATGCGTCGCATCTTGCATCGGGAATATATTTTTACAGATTGTCGGTGGTGGGAAATTCGATGACGAGGAAAATGGCATTGATTAAATAATCTCCGAAAGGCTAGTTGTGTTGAAAGGGGTGACCGTTACGGCGGTCATCCCTTTTCTGTTATGAGTAACTCTTGCAAAAGTCGTCATCCCATTTGGTAATATGATACCCCTCTTTTATTCTCCCCTCGAATAAGGGGAGAATGAGTTGATGTGGGATGATTACATCGCGTAACTTTCCTTGACTTTCAACTACCTTCCTCGTATTTTCATTCAGTTTTTTCTCAAAGCACTTACACAATGGAAGCACGGTTGCATATTATTGTTGAAGGCATGGTGCAAGGAGTAGGCTTCCGTTGGTTTGTGGCGCAGCGTGCGGTGGAGTTGGGTTTGCGAGGCTTTGTGAAGAACCTCAACAACGGCAACGTTGAGATTGAAGCAGTGGGGCACAGGGCCCTGGTTGAAGAACTCATCAAACAAGTGAAAGTCGGGCCGCGCTCCGCGCATGTGAAAAATCTCAGGCTCGAATGGCTGGAGCATTCAGCCCAGGAGTATGCAAAATTTGAAATCAGGTAAGGCTCCCCGCATCGGTTTCGGTTATGATGTCCATCGTTTGGTCGAGGGTCGCAAACTCACCCTCGGGGGCGTTGAGATTCCTCACGCCAAGGGTTTAGAGGGTCACTCCGACGCCGATATTCTTCTTCACGCTCTGGCAGATGCTCTTCTCGGTGCAGCAGCGCTTGGAGATATCGGGAAGCATTTTCCCAACACCGATCCGCGATACAAGGGAATCTCCAGTCTTATCCTTCTCAAGCATGTTGCCGATCTGTTGACACAACACCGTTTTGCCGTGAATAACATTGACGTAACAGTCGTACTTGAGAAGCCAAAGATCTCTCCCTACATCGATACTATGCGCCAGAACATTGCCGGCGCTCTCAACATCTCCATCCAACAGATCTCAATCAAAGCCACCACGCACGAAGGGCTGGGCTTCATCGGTACGGAACAGGGGGCTGCCGCACATGCGGTTGCCTCAATCGTTGCGTCATGACCTCTCACCACAGAGAACAACGCACATGGTGGAACATTTCATACTCTTTCTCCAGTCACTCGACCCGTTTCTGATCTATCTCATTGTATTCGCAATCGCATACATCGAGAATGTATTCCCGCCATCTCCAAGCGACCTCGTAATTGTTTTCGCAGGCTCCCTCGTCGGTATGGATCGTGTCGGTTTTGTCGGAACTCTGCTTTCGGCAACAATAGGCAGCACGCTCGGCTTTCTCACAATGTATAAGATCGGCGATTGGTTCGGCGACCGCATTCTTGAACAGGGGAAGATCCGATTCATACCCGTTTCCGCAGTCAAGAAAGTGGAAGAATGGTTCGCACGCTATGGCTATTGGATTATCATTGCGAACCGGTTTCTTGCAGGAACGCGGGCAGTCGTGTCATTTTTCGCAGGACTCTCCGAGCTGCGGCTCATACAAACCACGATCCTGTCGTTCTTCAGCGCGCTCGCGTGGAATGCTATTCTCTTAACGGGCGGCTTCTACCTTGGCAAAAACTGGGAACGCATCGGCTTCTACCTGAGCACCTACAGCCAGATTGTTACCGGAGCGCTCATTCTTATTGTCATCGTTCTTGTTGCAAAGTATTTCTATCAGAAGAATAACGGAAGTAAACCAGCGTGATGGATTTCCTCTACTCAATTGATAAAGCAGTCTTTCTCTTTATCAACCAGACACTGAGCAATCCTGTTGGCGACTATCTCTGGCCGCTGATAACGGACTATGATAAATTCTGGGTGGTACGGATTCCGCTTGCCGTTGTATGGCTGCTGTTACTTTTCAAAGGCGGAAAGAAGGGGCGAACAGTTGCAATCATGTTCATACCAGTTCTGTTCCTAAGCGATAAGATCAACAGTGCGTTCATAAAAGAGTGGATAGGACGAGAACGTCCATGTCGGATGGTTGATGGCGCAACAGTAGTGGAAGGGATTCGTCTGCTTGTTGATTGTGGCCCGGGCAAGTCATTCCCATCGTCACATGCCGTCAACAACTTTGCGGTTGGAACGGTCTTCTCGTACTACTACCCGAAGTGGAAGTGGGCCTTCCTTGGCTGGGCGTCGCTTGTCGCTTTGTCCCGACCGGCCGTTGGAGTTCATTATCCATCGGATATTCTCGGCGGTGCCATACTTGGCGCCACGGTTGCCGCACTTGTGATATGGACATGGCTGAATATCGAACGCACTTTTCTTCCGGGAAACCAGTCTGCCGTTGAACAAAAGGCGGATGTGTGAGCTGGTCCAAGAGAAAACCTATGAAGCCGCCCGAGTCCATGGAAGCTGTAGCGCGACGAAAAAGCGCTGCACGCGTTCGTCTTTTTCTTTGCATAATCTCAGGAACAATGCTGGGCTTTTCGTTCCCTCCAAGTCATGTTGGCATCCTTGCTTGCTTCGGATTGGTTCCACTACTGATTGTTCTTGCGGATATTCAGAAGATAGGTACATCGCTTCGGTACAGCTATGTTGCACTGCTTGTTTTTCACATCATTACGTTGAATTGGACGGGCGGCTACGCACACGCGCATGATGTGTATATGATGATTGCCGGTGCATGTACCATGCTTTTGCACCCATTTTTTTATTTCGTACCGATCGGTGCATATCTCTTTGTCAAGAAGCATGCAGGGGACAAGGTTGCCATTGCGGCATTACCTTTCATCTGGGTTGGATACGAATACGCGCATTCGCTCAGTGAGTGGTCATTTCCATGGCTCACGATTGGGAATACACAATCGTACGACATCACGCGGATTCAGTTTATCAGCACGACAGGTGTGTACGGGCTCTCGCTTTGGATTCTCATCATTAACGTACTTGCCTTTGTATTGTATTCCCAGCTTGCTCAGAACAAGTGGAAGCCAGTTTCGAAGCAGAGTATCGCGCTCGTTGCAATTCTTCTTGTCATATATTTTCTTCCATCGATCTACGGGAACAGCGTTCTCTCTCATGTTCTTCCACAGGATCAGTTTGGAAAACTGGAAGGACAAAAGACGATTACTGTTGGGATGGTACAATCCAATATTGATCCTTGGGAAAAGTGGAAGCAAACCGGCTCCAATGATATTCAACTCTACTTAGGGTTAACGCGCAGTATCGTCGAGAGCAACCCGGATAAGCGACCAGATCTTGTTCTCTGGCCAGAGACCGCAATTCCATACTACATTCTTACCGACGCCAATCGACTATTGCTGACAAATGTGAGAGAACAGTTACGGAGAATGGATGTTTCTGTTCTAACAGGCCTTCCTCAGGCAGTCTACTATGAGGATTCAACGAAGGCTCCTCCAAGTGCAAAGCGGTCAAAGAGTACGGGAGAGCGGTATGATGTGTACAATGCTGCGGCGTTCATTCAACCCGATGTAGAAGAAATTCCGTGGTATGGCAAGATGAAAATGGTGCCGCTTGCCGAGCGTGTTCCGTATGCCGATGCGTTTTACGTTTTTGATTTCCTGCGTTGGGGTGTTGGCATTGGTGGCTGGCAAATTGGACGTGATTCCGTTATCTTTGTAGAACATAACACAGGCACGCGATTTAACGCTTTGATCTGTTACGAATCCGTCTATCCGGATTTGGTCGCTGCATTTGTAAAGAAAGGATCCGAGTTCATTGCGCTTATCACGATTGATAGCTGGTGGGCGAAGATGTCGGGGGCGTATCAACATCAACAGTTCGCAATCTTCCGTGCCGTGGAAAACAGACGCTGGATCGCGCGTTGCGCGGTGGGAGGAATCTCATGCTATATAGATCCCTATGGGAGAGTGTATGACAAAACAGCACTTTTCACGCAGACTACCCTTGTACGAACCATCGGTCGGAACAACGAGATTACATTCTATACAGAACACGGCGATTGGCTGTCGCATTGGTGCCTTGGCATTGGCGGATTGTTTTTGATGGTTGCTGTTGGACAAAAAATCAAAACATGAACTTTATTGATTTACGTAGCGATACCGTAACGAAGCCTTCCGCTGGAATGCGGGAAGCAATGGCAAAGGCTGAGGTAGGAGACGACGTGTTTGGCGAGGACCCAACAGTCAATCTCCTCCAGCAAAAGGTTGCCACAATGTTGGGAAAGGAAGCAGCGCTCTATGTTCCGAGCGGAACCATGGGGAACCAAATCTGCATCAAAGTGCACACACAGCCAGGCGACGAGTTGATTGCGGAGAAGGGTTGCCACGTCTTCAACTACGAAACGGGTGCAATTGCTTTTCTGTCATCGGTTCAGGTTCACGCAATTGATGGTGTTCGAGGAGTAATGAGTGTTGACCAGATCAAGCGCGCAATACGGCCGAAAGTGTATTACATGCCTCGGACTGCCCTGATCTGTGTGGAGAATACTCATAACCGTGCGGGTGGAACGATCTATCCGATGAATGTAATTAGGGAAATCCGGGATTTGGCAAGTGCTGAAAAAATCAAATTCCATCTCGACGGTGCACGTATCTGGAATGCCTGCGCCGAAACTGAGCGGCAACTCGGTCGATGACTTGTACCAGGGGGAAAGCTGGATGTTGCAGGCGCAGCGCCTCATCCCGCTGTTCCAGTTGCCGGTGAGCTACGCGCTGAGCCCGACGGTGCAGGATTGGAGCCAGGATCGCGACGGGAGCCGACATCTGGAAAATGTCTGGCTGGGGAGCAAACCTTGAGCTTCCGCCGCAAGCTTCTGCTGTTGTTCGCGCTGACCGTCTTTTTGTCAGTGGCGGCCGTGGCATGGCTGGTTT
>JBGPGQ010000246.1:0-5172 GCA_041483995.1 Bacteroidota bacterium | reverse complement strand
CATTTGTATCGCATCCTTTCAAGAGTTCCACAATGTTTTGTGGATCATTGGCAACATCGTGCATCGCAATAGGAATAGGAATAAATGGCGCTTTGAACTTCTCTGCAATAGTGAACAAAGCTCTACGCACTTGCTCAACAAGTGTCAAATCCAGTCCTGAATAGGATGCCAGACGGATGTTAACGCCAATACCATCAGCTTGACGTTTCGATCTTCCGTCATATGCCAATTGTATGGCATCATCACCCGTTACTACTATGTGGTCCATTGAAACACCCACTGATTTCAAAAGCGGCATACTTCCTCTTTGCTCCCGAATAGAGATCAGACTTGCCTTCGGTAGTACAGCTTTTGCCATGCAAACCAATGCTTGATTCTCCATAGGCCCAATTGCCTGGCTGAACATCGCCACAGGTGTCCCGTTCTGAACAGCCTTCTCGACTGTCCCAAGAACCGTACGAGCATGGACAGGCATTGCGTCACTTATGCTTGCCGCTCCACTCACTACGAACAAATCAGCTTGATGCATTGCTTTCGTAAACGAATTGAAGCCATCGTTCTGTTTGCCCGACATGAATATTTTGAGCCGAACTGCAAACTCTTCGAGGCCGGGCCATCTGGAACGTAGACTATGTTTCAACTTGATAAATTGTTCCGACAGTGCTGCTGGAAGATATTGATGTATACTCCCAAGAAAGAATCGATCAGTAAACCATTCTTGTCGTCCATCTTGCCTTATGGGCTCAACA
The DNA here is from genome assembly GCA_041483995.1 of Bacteroidota bacterium. Taxonomy (GTDB): domain Bacteria; phylum Bacteroidota; class Ignavibacteria; order UBA10030; family UBA6906; genus JBGPGQ01. Next base: position 4,423 of record JBGPGQ010000246.1, on the reverse strand, counting down.
TCGGGGCAATGGCGCAACAACGCATCCGGCTGGTTCGTGAACATTTGGATCAAAGCAGTGGGCCACAAAGCCCTCAGTCGCACTACCGCAACTTGCAGCATCGCCACATCACCCATGTTGCGACAGTCAAACGTACTTGGATCGATTACGATACGCATTGCGGTCACGTTTTCCGCAAACGCATAGGTTGGAGTTCACCGTATGTAAGAGATCGCCATAACCACTCCATCGGTCCAAATCGAAATCGTCTCAGCCACCACACACTAAATGGTATTTGCATAGCGTAAATACCGATTGCGATTGTAATTCCGGCCAAATATCCAAGCTTTCCGTGCAGACCAAACCCTGTACGATAGAATAGAAACATGCCAATAATCGAATGTGTCAAGTAATTGGTCAAGGCCATCCTCCCGATATTAGCAATCCACAGGAGAGATCTGTACATGTATCTGCTCTGTAGAATCAGAATAAACACACAGGCATAGGACATGGATAACGCCTGACTGTAATAAAGTTCTGTCATTGCTCTGGCTGCGGAGTTATTCAATATCGAAGAAAACACTGTCGCACTTTGTCCAACTACATGACGGATGAGCTCCCACCCTTCCCCCAGAAACACAAGCATCAAAGCCCAAAACAAGACCTTACGAATGAACTTTAAGTTCCCCGGGAGATCCTGCAATATCCCGCGCCGGCCAACATAGAGTCCCAGTAAGAACATCCCCAGAACATCAAGTTTTTGAATGAGTATCTGCCAATGGGTTTTATCCCTTACCCAATCCTGGATACGGACAAAGACCAATTCACTGTAACTAGCAACGGTGTAGATGTATGATGATTGTGGCCCGACGAGTCCAGAAGAACTCGGTTCAGCAACAGAAAGCATTTTTGTGATAGGCTGCTCCATGGTAGAGAGGGCTATTAGCAATGCAGATGTTATTATGAGTGTCTTATTTGAGCTTTTCCGGAACAAGAGAAGAACCGCCCCCATCAGCGCGTATTGGTGGAGAACATCTCCGCTCCACACAAAAAATGCATGGGCCAGACCGACAAAGAACAAGACCAACAACCTTCGCGCATAAATAGCAGAGAATTCCACCCCCTTGCGGTTGGCACGAATCATTTGCAATGCCATACCGGCCCCAAAAAGAAAAGAAAAAAGAGGATAGAACTTTCGCTGGAAAAAGTTATCTACTATCCAGAAAACAAAATAGTCAATGCCGTGACCCTGGGTATAAGTGAAACCTCCCATTGTTGGCGAGGACAGATTGACAAACAGAATCCCGAAGAGTGCAAACCCTCGAAGCATGTCGATGGTAGCAATTCTTTCCTCTGCCTGAGTTGGATTCATCCTATGTGGATCGACCGATCCTGGAGCCTTCCCCGGCACCTCTTGCGCAGTTTGCATTCTGGGGTTTGGGATATTATTCTGTCAAAGTACAGTTATTCCGATGTCGCACACTCAAGCAGAATAATCAACCAACCCGTGACGCTTGAGTTCATCAATTGTTTTTTTTGTTGCTTCATACGAAATGTGACATTTTTCTGCGATTTGCATGATAGAACGTGTGCCATCAATGAGATCCATTATATCAAAAAATGCTTTTGCCCCTTCCGGATTCGTGTACCAATCGATATGCAGCCCATATCGCGAACAGAAAACCTCTCCTTTGAAATTGTTTACAGGAACAACGGCTTTTTCCAATTCATCCACCATGTGCAGGATCACGTCGCACGACTCTTCGAGTCGCTTGATTGGAACATGATCCGGTGTATCACAATTAGAATGATACTCGCGGTAGGGCCATTCTGTTGCCAACGGTGGCAATACGCGGGAGAGGGACAACATTGGTACTCGTACCCCGGGTCCGTTGAATTGACGTTCATCATTTCCAATCACCGTACGATACTCTCCTGTCCAACTTTTGGGATCGTGTCGTTTCATCGCAAGGGTAAAGCAATGGTCGGCCGGTGTGTCTCCCAAAAATGAGAGCTGCAAGGCATGGGGGTGATCTCTCCCCAGCATTTCCAGGAAAAGACCTGCCTTCATTTTCGGGATCAGTTCTTTATTATGACTGAGAAACGCTACAGAGCCAATCGTTTCCGGAACAATGAGAAACCGATACGTATAGCGTCTCGAACTGCGTTTGAGTAACTCCCGCATCACTTCCATCCCAACAACAACGCCCGTAAGGTCGTCATTTACCATTGCTGGATGGCATAAGTGAGCACATAAGATAATGCTTTCCTCACTCTTTCCGGGCGCAACAACTTCGCCTACCTTTAGAGTACCGTAACTGACGCTCGTATTGATAACGACTCGATACGTTTTATCAACCAAGGAACCCTTTGTTTTCTGACTACAACACAATCCCCAGTCACGCTCATAGTACTTGAAGATAAATGGAACTGCGTCAGGAAGAGTTGGATGAACATGAAGATGCTTGAACAATTCTTCACGCGTAACTTCTGAATCGAAAGGGAGCGAGTACGAAACAACATGTAACGGATTATCGACATACGCGAACAAGCGTCGGCCATCCATTGTCTCCAGGTATGCTTCATGACACTTCCATTTTTCCGGGACGATCCAGCTCCAACATTCAGAGCCGGATGGATATTCGTGAATGGTCATCGGCAACTGAGTCGACAATGCTTTCAACGCTGTATCGTATCCATCGGAAACAATATCACGAGGAAGGGTCCATAGTGCGTCGATCATTTGTGCCATTGAAGAATTCAGGGGCAGATCAACGTTGGACAGTGTGCTGCCAACCCGCGTATTTTCAAATTCCACAGGATCGCCCGCCGGACCCTTTGCTGTACCCCAAGGGTCTTTGGCAATTTCCTGTACAGTTAAATCATAATACTCCTGGCAATTAATGGCTGTGATCTCTCCGCGTCCGATACGGGCGACTTTGCATTTTCCAAGAGAGCGCGCTTTCTGCTCCAGCGTTGCCCCGTTCGGGAAACCATTCTCTGCAAGAATCCTCACATAGTACAGCCATCCATCTTTACGACTCGTACTTCCATCTTTTACAACTCCGGTGAACAGCTTGTTGTAGCGAAAGGGTACACCTATCATTTCTTCTGCATGGTGGCGAAACGTGGCTTCATACAGGCCAACCCCAATCATACAGATTTTCCCTCCCACTCGCATCAGACGTTCATGCACACTATCCTTACCAAAGCATGTGTTCGGCAGGTTGGTGAGCAATTCACTCGCTCGAGGTCCTAAACCTGCAACGGAATGAATTGGATCTCGAGAACGAATGACACCGGGGAGCTGTCGAAAATATTCGAGAAAATCGGCTGATGTACTCCAGGGGCCGCCAGCGGTCGGAGTGTTCTTGACATCAAATACTTCATGGCGACAGAAGGAAAAGGTGTACGTGGGAACGAGTAACGTCCCTGTCGATCCAACCGCGTCGAGGAGGCTGTGATAGAGAAAATCACACACCTGTTTCGTGTTGTTACAATCTTTGGGTGACCCCAGTGTATCATGGCAGAGATGAACAAAAACAGTGTCGCCGTTACCAATACCGACTTTTTTCAGTCCTTCTATCAGGTCTGTTTGCGTGTAATCCCAATCCAATAATGTCTTTGTTTTCATAGAGCTATCGTGCATATGTTGCGGCAATCGCTGTTATTCGTTCGATTACTCTGTTCTGCTGTTCATGCGTCAATCCGACTGAACACGGCAGGCTCAAAGCATCACGATTCAGGCGCTCAGCTACAGAACAATCAACAGCAAAAGATCCTGCATGTGCCACCGACTGGTGTAGAGGTTGCCAGAGAGGTCTCGTCTGAATCTTCCGCTCTGAGAGATCCTGCAAGAGATCTCTCGATCCTTTGCCAAACTCTTCTTTATCAACAAGAACAGTATACATCCAACAGTTACTGAACACCCAGGGTGCTTCGCGCATGGGCTCTATGCCTGTGATGTCTTCGAAAGCCTTGTTGTATGTCGTGGCAATCTTCCTCTTGATCTCAACATACTCGTTCAGTTGTTCCATCTGTGCACAGCCCAAAGCTGCAAGAAGATTCGTAAGCCGATAGTTGTAGCCAATCTGTCCATGGATATATTCAAGCTCATCATCCTTGGCCTGTGTCGTGAGATATTTTGCCTGGCGGGCCCATTCACCATTATCTGTAACCATCATTCCACCGCCGCCTGTGGTGAGGATCTTGTTGCCATTGAAGCTGAGACACGCAATATCTGCAAGATGGCCCGCTGGTTGATTTTTGTATTTGCTTCCCAGGCTTTCAGTCGCATCTTCAATCACCTTCAAACCATACTTCCGGGACACCTCCAGGATCGGATCCATATTCACCGGGTGTCCAAGGACATGCACCGGAATAATGGCACTCACCCTACGTCCGGTTACACTATTATACAGAGCACCGTTACGCCATTGACATT
>JBGPGQ010000245.1:0-5181 GCA_041483995.1 Bacteroidota bacterium | reverse complement strand
TAAGAAAACGCACAGGTGTCTGGTGTTCATATGTCTCCTTTGTGTTGGGGGCTATCACTTGCTGCACTAATACTATGGTTTCTACGGCGGAAAATCAACATTGAACATTCATGGCTCTTTTTCTACATTGGCGTAGACAATCTTACCACAACCATGCCATCCTCGACCATGAACTCTCTTCTCTCCAACGCAACTGACGGTAACTCCGTCATCAGGCAAACGAAGGAGTACATCCAGGAAAAGTTTTCCGGCGAAGGCACCGGTCACGATTGGTGGCACATCGAGCGAGTCTGGAGGAATGCGATCCTGATCGGCGGCAAGGAGAGTGTCGACATGTTCGTTGTACAGCTTGCAGCGCTATTGCACGACATCGCGGACTGGAAATTCCACGGTGGTAATGAGTCGGTGGGCCCAAGAATGGCGAGAGAGTGGCTGGAATCTCTTAGTGTTAACGAGAAAGTGATCTCTCACGTCTGCGAGATCACTGCCGAGCTATCGTTCAAAGGTGCAGGCTACACACAACGCATGAAGACACGTGAAGGAATGGTCGTGCAGGATGCGGACAGGCTCGATGCCCTTGGGGCGATCGGGATCGCAAGGGCATTTGCATACGGAGGATACAAGGGGCGTGGGCTCTACAACCCGGATGTGCAGCCCGAATATCATACATCATTCGAACAGTACAAAAACAACTCCGGCCCGACGATCAACCACTTCTACGAGAAACTCCTTCTTCTGAAGGACTTGATGAACACGCCGACCGCACGTGAAATGGCTGAAGAACGGCACGCGTTTATGGAGGAGTTTCTGGAAAGATTCTTCAAAGAATGGAAAGGGGAATAAATAACTCTGTGTTCTTTGTGATACCCTCCGTGCTCTCCGTGGTTATTTATTATTTATGGAGTTCCGGTACACCTTCCCATCTTTCATCACGAAACCTACATTCTCCAGAACTGTCACGTCCTTCATCGGGTCCCCCTGCACGCCGATGATGTCGGCGTACTTACCCGGCTCAATGCTGCCGATGTCGTTCTGCATGTTTAGCGCTTCAGCCGATACAATTGTTGCAGACCGGATTGCTTCCATTGGTGTTTGACCGGCCTGGATATGCAGGCGCAGCTCCTGAGCCGAGAGGCCAAGGGGAACGGTTACCATATCGCTACCAAAGCAAATCTTCACGCCGCGCTTGATCGCCTTGCCGATATTCTCCATCATCAACGAAAAGTATTTTTTAGCAAGCTGGTAGGCCTTCTTCCTCCCCACCGATGCACTCGACGGCGGCTCATCCGCAAGAAGTTCGATCGTACGCATAGTTGGAACAAGATAGGTACCGCGCTGCTTCATCATCTCAATCCCCTCATCATCAATAAATGTCCCATGTTCGATGGTGCGCACGCCGGCCTTGATAGCCGCCTTAATCCCCTGAGCGCCGTGTGCGTGAGCAGCAACGAATTTCCCCAGTCGCGTTGCCTCCTCAACGGCGACTTTCATTTCTTCATCGGAAAAATGCTGCTGCGTTGGATCATCTCCTGCCGAAAAGAACCCTCCGGTTGCATAAAGCTTGATCCAATCGCATCCAAACTTCACATCACGACGGACCGCCTTGCGCATATCGTCGACGCCGTTGACAATGTTATCGCCTTCGGTTTCGCGCTCGGGAGCCACATTGTTATTGTCGCCATGGCCGCCTGTAATGGAAAGATACCTGCCGGCAACAACGATGCGCGGTCCGGGGAACCATCCCCGGTTCACGGCGTCACGCACGGAAACATTGGCATAGTTGGGTGAGCCACCGCCGGGATCGCGTATGGCGGTGAACCCTGAGAGCAGTATCTTCTCCGCATTGCGAGCACCACTCAACGCATTATCCGCCGCGGAGCCCCGCGTACCCCCTTCGACGTTATCGAGAAAGTGACAGTGAAGGTCAAGCATACCGGGAAGGACCATGGCGCTGGAAAGATCGATGACTGTTGCACCCTCAGGAATCTTCAATGACACACCAACTGCTTGTATTCTGTTTCCATCGATGAGTATCACTGCCTTTGAAATGGTTTTGCGCGCTTCAACGTCGACAAGCACACCACACTTCACGGCAGTAATGTTTGATTGCGCAAACGCCGCGCATGTAACGCTCACGAGCAGGAGAGTGTATCGAATATTCTTCAAAGAGAATATCATGGCTGCATGGGCGGTCTGTATGTTGGTGGATCATTCATCATCGACGGCTTTGGTTTGAAGACTGAATAACCGATCAGACCACCGAGAAGACCAAACAGAGGGTCAATGATGATTGACTGAAAAAACGTAAACACCACCGTGAGCATGGAAAAGTCCCTATTCTTTACCCCTTCAAGTTGTTCCAATGTCCCCGGGGGTAACTGGCTTGAAACTCCAAGGGATTCGACCAGATTTCTCACGGCATCTGCAACAATCTCACCTGTCACGTTGCCGATCGAAAAGAGCAATACGCCGTTAATCATCGTACCGACAAAAGCGCCGAACAGGCCTGCAAGCACACCGATCTGCAGTGCATCACTGCTCGTCAGTGGAGACATTTCCTGCGTCAATTCATTCTTGTAGAAAAACACGCTCAGGAACCCGCCAAGCAGTATTCCAGCACAGCAGAAACAATTGATGATATTAAGAAAGGGGACTCCGGAAATAACGCCCATGATGATGCCGCCGTATAAGGCGGGCATCACTTTGTTCGGTTTATCTAGCATTGATTTGATTCTCCTTTGCGAAAAGAGTGGTTGCAGCAACTGAACTTGACCGCAACTGCTGCACAGCTTCAATTGTAACAGGAATAATATAGAATGGCAGGACGAACCCAAAGAGCGAGCCAGTAATTGCGCGGCTGATCGTATCGACAGCATGGAAGCCGATTGCACCGGCACACACATCGACCACCATCGGTACAATCGCTATGAGAAGCCATGCACGCGAAGGGAGCGATGGAGATTTCAGCTTTCGAAACAATGGATATGCAAGAGTTCCAAGAAGGAATGCAACATAGATTGAAGTGCACCTGATACAGACAGCCAAGGGTTTGCCCAGCAGGTGGAACGAACGATCATCCATCTGGTGACATATCCGATGAAAGAAAGCGTACAGCATCTCTCCCGGTAACGCATATGGCCCCGATGCTGCGATGAGGACCGGTGAGAGAACGATTGCAGCACACCAGAGAGCAACGCCCGCCACTATTCCTGCGTATATCTTCCCCGAGAGGTTCATAGATGGTAGAGAGACAAAAATCGAATCATGGGAAAAATTGCAGCGGCAACATAACCGAAAAACTCCGCATTGTCAAGGGGAGATTCTTGCATTTCAGGTACCCGTACACTATATTTCCCGCACTGTGTTCCTTACACATCGTTCCTTCTCTCCTGCGCATGAGTTCTAAAAAAAACGCATTCAAACATCTCGGCATCCGTTCAAATTTTCTCGGCATAGGAAAAGAAATCTCTTCGTTCGAAAACTCAAAGATTGTCGTGCTGCCCGCTCCGTACGAACATACCGTAAGTTACGGGGGAGGAACGCGGCGAGGCCCCGAAGCGATCCTTACAGCATCGCGCTACGTTGAATTCTATGATGAAGAACTCGATAAAGAGCTATGCAACGAAGTCGGTATCGCAACGCTTCCTCCACTGAAATTCGGCAAGAAGATCAATGGGCAGGCTTTAGATCTGATTAAACGCACAGCGACACAACTCCTCGATCGCGACAAGTTTGTTGTAACGCTCGGCGGCGAGCATACGATTTCGTTGGCGCCGATTGCGGCACACCTGAAGAAGTATCCCGATCTCTCTGTAATTCAGTTTGATGCGCATTCTGATCTTCGGGAGAGTTACGAAGGAAGCACGTACAGTCATGCGAGCGTGATGGCAAGAGTTTGTGAAATCATGAACCCGCAACGGGTCGTGCAGGTCGGCATCCGCGCACAGTGCATTGAAGAATCACTGGCCATCAAGGCACGCGGTATCACCACTTTGTATGCCCATCAGATTCGAAAGCATACAGCCTGGAATGAACGAGCCTTACAACAGCTCAGCGAACACGTCTATATTACCTTTGATGTTGACGGGTTCGATCCTTCGATAATGCCAAGCACGGGAACTCCGGAACCAAATGGACTCTACTGGTCGGAGACAATGCAGCTCCTCAGGAAAATCGGTGAGCAAAAGACAATCGTTGGTTTTGATGTCGTTGAACTTGCTCCGGTGAAAGGACTCAACCACCCGGACCTTACGGCGGCAAAACTGACGTACAAACTCATGAACTACGCTTTCATGAAATAGAAGTCTTCACAACCATCGGGCAACAAATGACAGCACTATTCTCACAAGCCCCAGACGGGGGGGGGCTAAAGATTTTCATGGCTGCAGGAGAAGTCTCCGGAGATCGGCAGGCTGGATATCTCGCGCGCGCAATTCGTGAGCAAAGCCCCGGCGTAACACTCTTCGGATCGGGCGGAGAAAGAATGCGGGAAGCCGGCGTGGACGTGCGGATACAGACTTCCCATTATGGGTCTGTGGGAATCCAGGAATCCGTTCGTTTCGTCAGACCGTTGAGGGCAGTGCTGTCGGAACTGCGCAATCTGATTCTTGCCGAATCCCCTGATCTTGCGGTGCTCGTGGACAATGAGGGTTTCAATGGACTGCTTGCAAAGTTCCTGCACAGCAAAGGCATTCCCTTCGTTTATTATTTTCCTCCGCAGGTATGGTTGTGGGGTGAATGGCGGGCAAAAGCAATTGCCAAGAAAGCGACTGCCATCATTCCTGCATTCAAAGCTGAAGCGGAGATTTATCGGCGCGAAGGCGGCAGGGTGGAATGGTTTGGCCATCCGTTGCTTGACATCGTGAAGCCGGAACCTGATCATGTATCCGCCTTTACAGGATTGGGACTTGATCCGGCTGCGCGGACGATCGCGGTAATGCCGGGCAGCAGGTTCCAGGAGCTCGAGCAACTGACGACTCCGATGTTATCTGCAATACGAACAATCAAGGCGCGATATTCAAACATGCAAGTCATTCTTCCACTTGCGGCACCTCATCTGCGTCCCGCGCTCCATCAATTGATAGCCCGCGAAGGAATGACTGAAGAGATTCATATTATCACAAGCAATGTTTATACATGCTTGAACAGATGCGAGTTGTTGATGCTTTCATCGGGCACGGC
>JBGPGQ010000244.1:0-5198 GCA_041483995.1 Bacteroidota bacterium | reverse complement strand
CTGTGTCGTTATGCTCAACACTATACAGCGGACGACCGAGACCGAGCGCCTTAATTGTTCGCTTCTGCGGCTCAATTTGATCAATAATACTTCGTAATTGTGTGATCTTTAGTTTCTTTGCCATGACAAACCTGATATTTATGTCGTTACGGGAACTGCGTCAGTTCCAAATAATTCCGATAATTCTATTCCGCGGCGCGACGCCACACTCTTAGGGTCCATTAAACTTAGCAGTGCGACCATTGTCGCTTTAACCACGTTGTGTGGGTTCGATGAGCCCATTGACTTCGTGAGTACGTCCCGTACGCCAGCCGATTCAAGAACGGCACGCACTCCACCGCCGGCAATCAAGCCGGTTCCCGGCGATGCAGGCTTAAGCATCACCTTGCCTGCGCCAAATTTTCCCACCACGGGGTGTGATATTGTTCCGTTGACGATTGAAACAACGACCACGTTCTTCTTCGCATCATCGACGCCCTTTGCAATAGCATCCGCCACCTCGTTTGCCTTACCAAGCCCAATGCCAACGTGCCCCTTCCCGTCGCCCACCACAACGATAGCGTTAAAGCTAAACCGACGTCCACCCTTCACCACCTTGGCTACACGGTTGATGTGCACCAGCTTATCTTTCAACTCCAGTTCACTCGCCTTGATTCGTGCCAAACTAACACCTCATTCGTTCTTTAAAATTTTTTGCCTCCACCTTGCTGTCGGGAGAGGAGTCGAACCTCTACTGACGGCTCCAAAGGCCGCTGTCCTGCCATTAGACGACCCGACAAATCCTCACACGGCCACAGCTCACAATCTCCGTTGCTATCAGAATTTCAATCCGCCTTCACGTGCGCCTTCGGCCATTGCTTTCACCACACCGTGGTAGAGATACCCGTTGCGATCGAACACCACTTGTTTGATGTTTTTTTCGAGCGCCATCTTTGCAGTCAGTTGGCCAACGCGCTTACTCATCGCCATCTGGCCTTTTACGCCCTGAAACTGATCTTTGGCGTTCTTTGAAAGATCGGATACTGTGATGAGAGTCTTGCCGGCCATATCATCAACAATCTGAGCATAGACATGCTTCAAACTTTTATACACGGTCATGCGTGGACGCTCGGCAGTCCCCGTTACACGCAGACGAATGTGATGTTTTAGACGTTGACGATTCTCAGCTTTTCTTTTCGTGATCATTGTTTGAATCCTGCATTATGCCTTTGCACCACTGGCAGCCGCTGCCTTGCCAGCCTTGCGACGCACGTACTCACCTTCGTACTTGACGCCTTTGCCTTTGTACGGTTCCGGTGGACGGAACGAACGAATCTTCGCCGCGATCTGACCGACAAGCTGCTTGTCTATACCACTAATGGTAATATTTGTTTGTGTCGGCGTCTCAATCTTGATGCCATCCGGAGGAACAAGGAGAATCGGATGTGAAAACCCAAGCAGCAACTGAAGTTTCTTTCCCTTGAGTTCCGCGCGATATCCAACACCAACCAGCTCCAGCTTCTTTGAGTACCCCTCAGTTACGCCCTTGACCATATTCTGTATGAGAGCTCTCCACAATCCATGAAGAGAACGTTGTTCTTTGAGATCGGAGTGTCGTGCGAGACGAACCTGATCATCCTTTATGTCAACAGATATGTCAGGATGAACCATCGCTGTGAGATTTCCTTTGGGACCAGTAACGGTAATTTCCCGATCTTTCCTTTGGACCTTCACACCAGTAACAATCTGTATCGGCTTTCTTCCAACTCGTGACACGTTTCTTCTCCTTACGTCAAAACTCTAATTACCAAACCTCGCACAGAACTTCGCCGCCAACCTTTGCCAGACGGGCTTGTTTGTCAGTCATCAATCCCTTCGATGTTGAAAGCACGGCAATCCCCAAACCGCCCAGGACTCGAGGAATGCTCTCACCATCCACATACTTGCGAAGCCCCGGCTTGCTCACGCGTTTCAATCCTGCAATAACTGGTTGACCGTCATTGTACTTCAGCTGAATCCGGAGTACGGCTTGAGCAGATTCCTTGACTTCGGTGTAATTGCCGATGAATTTATTTGACGCCAGTAGCTTCGTTAACTCGCGTTTAAGGTTGGAAGACGGAACGTCCACTTTCTTGTGACCTGCCTGAATTGCGTTCCGCAATCTTGTGAGATAATCTGCAACCGGATCTGTCATTGTCATGCTATGCCTGTCTCAAATGTTTATTACCAACTCGCCTTGGTGACGCCGGGAATTTTTCCCTCCAGCGCCAATTCGCGAAAAGCGATACGGGAAAGCCCGAACTTCCTCATGAAACTCCGCGGGCGACCAGTAAGGCTGCACCGGTTATGGAGCCGTGTTGGGTTGCTGTTCCTCGGGAGCTGTTGGAGGGCAGTAAGGTCACCTTTTGCCTTTAACTCCTTCCGAATGGCGGCATACTTTGCAACCATTCGTTGGCGTTTCGCTTCCCGTGCAATTGAACTTTTCTTTGCCATGCTTTGATTCCCTGTGGAATTACGGTTGCTGTGTTTCCAAAACTTCCTGACGCTTCACAAATGGCACGCCGAACGCCTTGAGAAGCTCATATGCTTCTTGATCCGTCTTTGCCGTCGTCACGATGGTTACATCCATTCCAATCACTTTTGAAATCTTGTCGACATCGATTTCAGGAAACACCGTGTGCTCTTTGATGCCAATGGTATAGTTGCCGCGTCCATCAAATGACTTGTCGGATAATCCACGAAAGTCACGTATACGTGGCACTGCAACGCTGATGAATCTATCCAGGAATTCATACATCCTTGCGCGGCGCAACGTCACACGACACCCAATAGGCATTTTCTCACGCAACTTAAAATTCGAAATCGATTTCTTTGCCCGTGTCACGACGACTTTTTGCCCGGTGATTGCCTCAAGGTCATGAACTGCAGACTCGACGAGTTTGGCGTCCTGGGTTGCCTGCCCAACACCAATATTGATGGCGATCTTGTCAATGCGCGGCACCTGCATCACACTTTTGTACTTGAATCGCTTCATCAATGAGGGCACAATTTCATTGCGGTATGTTTCCGCAAAACGTGCAACGACATGCTCTTCAGGCTGTCGTGATTTCGCAGGCTTATCAGGCGCCTGGGCTGGCTTTGGTTTACCAGTCTTAGGAGAACCCGTTTTTTCTTTTTTTTGTTTTTCTTCGGTCATTCGAACCACTTACTCAAAATTGATTAAAACATCTCACCCGTAGTTTTCGCCACCCGCATCCGCCGCTTCTTGCCGGTAGTTTCATCTTTCACAACTTTCGTCCCGACGCGTGTTGGCTCATTGGTCTTTGGATCAACAATCATAACATTGGAAACATGGATCGTCGCTTCCCGCTGCACAATACCGCCCTGAGGATTTTTCTGACTCGGGCGGGAATGCCGCTTCATAATATTAACACCTTCGATGATAATCCGATCCCGATCGGGATACACCTTCAGCACCTTGCCGGTTTTTCCTTTTGCGTTACCGGAAATCACCATCACTGTATCGTTCTTCCGTATATTCATTCCCATTTCCTTTGACTTACAATACTTCAGGTGCAAGAGAAACGATTTTGAGATATTGCTTCTCTCGCAATTCGCGTGCAACCGGACCGAAAATTCGGCTTCCACGCGGTTCGCCCTGGTCGTTGATCAAAACAGCCGCGTTTTCATCGAACCTGATAAACGATCCATCTTTCCGACGCGTTTCTTTTTTCGTACGTACGATCACGGCCCTGGCCACCTCGCCTTTCTTCACCGTTGCACCTGGAATCGCAGTCTTTACGGAGACTACAACAAGATCACCAAGACCGGCATACCGACGATCAGACCCGCCCAAAACACGAATGCAACGCACTTTCTTTGCACCCGAATTATCGGCAACAACAAGGTTCGTTTCTTCCTGTATCATGTTACTCTCTCCGCGGTCGGGTTCTTATTTCGCCTTTTCCAGAATCTCAACGAGGCGCCATCGTTTTTGTTTGCTCAGGGGGCGCGTTTCCATAACTTTTACCGTATCGCCGATCCCGGCTGCTCTTTCCTCATCATGTGCCATCAATTTACTGGTCCGCTTGAAATACTTCTTGTAAATCGGATGAGGAACCCGTCTCTCGATAGATACAACGATGCTTTTTTGCATCTTGTTGCTGACGACCTTCCCAACGCGAATTTTTCGCTGGGCAGTACGCACTTTGTGTGTTTTTTCTGCAGGACTCATATTGTCTTGACCTCGGATTTCACCGATTGCGCGGATTGACTTTCTTTCATCCGAAGTACCGTCTTAATGCGTGCGATATCCCGTCGGACCGAACGCACTTTTATCGGGCTCTCAAGCTGGCTTGTCGCGAGCTGGAACCGGAGATGGGCGAGGTTTTCTTCCTCGTCAGTCAACCTTTTTTTCAGCTCTTCAACAGATACTTCGTGTAACTCTCTTGCTTTCATGTGTGCCATGTTCTTATTTCGCTGAGCTTTCTATCGAAAGTGAAACTTCGTAATCGGGCCGCACACTGATCTTTGTTTTAATCGGCAACTTGTGGGATGCAAGCGTAAGGGCCTCGACGGCAATCTGTTTGCTTGTTCCCCCTACTTCAAACATGACCCTGCCCGGCTTCACCACGGCAACCCAATACTCGGGAGCGCCTTTACCTTTTCCCATTCGCGTTTCTGCCGGTTTTTTTGTAACTGGTTTGTCAGGAAATATTCTGATCCACACTCTTCCTTCGCGCTTCATCAAACGAGTGAGTGTCACCCTTGCGGATTCGATCTGTCGCTGCGTAATCCAGCCAGGCTCCAGAGCTTTGAGCCCGAAATCTCCAAAGTCGATATTGGCACCCCGCGTAGCCTTACCGCGCATCCGACCGCGCTGTGCTTTTCTATATTTTACCCTTTTGGGCATTAGCATACTGCATTACTCCTGATTGCACGCATAGTTATCAGCGTCGAGGGCCTTGAGGCTGATTCTGTGGCACGCCCAGCACTTCGCCTTTACAAATCCACACCTTTACACCTATGGCACCATATACTGTTCGAGCCGTTGCCGTTGCGTAGTCAATATCCGCTCGCAACGTATGCAGTGGAATTCGCCCTTCCTTATATTGCTCTCTGCGAGCCATTTCTGCGCCACCCAATCGTCCAGCAGTCATCACACGAACACCCTCGGCTCCCATCCTCATTGCTGCTGTAATGCCGTTTTTCATCGCACG
>JBGPGQ010000243.1:0-5236 GCA_041483995.1 Bacteroidota bacterium | reverse complement strand
TGTGGATAAGTAGTTCTTCCATGACTAGCATTCATTCAACAACCACGTAAGGGAAAGACAATGCGGACAGTTAATCCATATCTAAACTTCCAGGGCAACACGGAGGAAGCATTTGACTTTTACAAATCAGTATTTGGTGGAGACTTTATCACGTTGCAGCGCTTCAAAGACACACCTGAAGCAGGCAAAATACCTGCAAGTGAACGAGAGAAAATTATGCACATTTCTCTCCCAATCGGAAAAGGAAGCATTCTTATGGCGACAGATGCCTTGGAATCTATGGGTCAAAAATTGGTGGTTGGCAACAATTTCTCCATCTCTATTTCTACCGATAGCGAAGAAGAGGCAACAAGGTTATTTAACAAGCTGTCAGCAGGTGGGAAAGTGGAAATGCCGTTAGGCAAGACTTTTTGGGGATCGTTCTTCGGGATGTTTGCCGATAAGTTTGGGATTCAATGGATGGTAAGTTATGACTACAAAGAACAGAAATAAGGTCGCCATACCCTCACAAACATTCTGAACAATCATGAAGGTACTTCTCCTAATAGTTGCTGTGTTATCTCTGACGTTGCCGTTGGATGCACAACCCCCGAAGGCAGTCGTTCATGACGTGGAACTCCGTCGACGCGCTCAAGAGTGGAAGAACGCGTACAATAGAAACGATGCTGAAAAACTGGCAGGATTCTACACGAAAGACGCTGAGTATGTCTCTCCCCATGTCCCTGGGTTGATGATACGGGGAAGGGACAAAATCAAGGAGAATTTTCAACGAGGCGTCTCCATGGGCGGCCATATCGATTCAATCGAAGTCATAACCGGCGGCTCATCATGCGACCTCGGCTACATGGTTTGCAAATACGAAGCGACAAACAGCGGCACAAGGGTCAGCGGTCGAAATGTCCTTGTCTTGAAGAAGATCAATGGGGAATGGTTGATCGCAACACATGCCTCTGTGGTGCGTGACTAGTAGGACAGATGTGTTCATCGCAAGTGGTCGTACGATTCCACATGCTGGAAATGCTCGATATACACTGCATTGGAAATCTTGTTTGTCCAGTGGCCGGTCAGCATGGCCAGACCGGTGATCGCCGTGAACACTCCGACAACCATCAGGCCGTACACCCACGCGGGATATCCTCTCTCTTGTCCACTCGTCTTCAACACCAGCGTGTTTTTCACGGGGCACACCTCAACGCACGAGAGGCAACTCGTGCACTCGTCACTCCACACCCGTCCGACTTCGTGCACCTTGATATTTGAGGGACAGGATTTTGTGCAGAGATCGCAATCCACGCACGTCTCTTTGGTGCGTGTGATCTTTAGAGGGCTCAAGAAACTCGCGATGCCAAGAAGGGCGCCGTAAGGGCAGAGGAAACGGCACCAGAAATTCTTGACGATGACTGACAACAGCACGAGGATGATGATTGTCCAGAGCCCGAGTGTCGTGATCTGTGCAAAGAAAAGATACATCTTCACGTCGGCGACCTTGTTGTACGGACTGTTGATGAAGTCTTGTAATGCGGGAACATCCATTCGTCCGATCGCCCAAACGAAAAAGAGCAGGAGAAGATACTTCAGAGCGCGGAGAGGATAGTCGAGCCACTTGGGCAACGTGAAATTGTGGCCGAACATTTTTGTCCCGAGCATCCAAAGTGCTTCGCTCAGCGTGCCGATTGGACAGAGCCAACTGCAAAACGCCTTCTTCATCACAACACTTACAGCAACAATCGCAACGAAGATAAAGAGACCGGAAGGATGGATATCATTGATGATGCCCGTATGCAACCAGTACTTAAGACTGATCAGCGCGCTAATCGGAAGAAAGCCTTCCGCACCCGGCGGACGCGCAACGAACTCTGATATCCCTCCCGACATTCCCCATTTCACGAAAATGTAGAATTCAATACCAATCCAGATGCACAACAGTACAAACGCAAATTGAACAGTCTGGCGCAGGAACTGCGAATCTTCCTTTAGTCTCCAAACAAATCTTCTGAGGGGATTAGCCTCAGTATAGAAGTTGGTTTTGCGGCGACGCAACTCAGGCGGGATTTTCTTTGGCTTAACTTGAACGTTCCTGGAAGTGAGGTATTTCTTGCTGCTCTGCTCGCTATTTCGAAATCCGAGACCTGGTTCACTATGACTGGCAGGAGGGTTGTTCTCAACCTTAAGACTAAATCCTTTTTCGGCTATCATATTTGAGACCACTTGGCCTTGGATTGAATTAGGAATCGGCTTCCTGTTACTGTTTTCGCCAATTTTCTGAGTTCCTTTCTATTATTATCTCAACACCAGTGCCAATCTCCGGGCCGACCTTTATCGAGCGGCTGCCTATGCGAACTTTTGCATTGGCTGGCAGTTGAGCAACTTCCTGATCCCAGAGACAAATCCGTGGTAGGCCTAGTCGGTGTCAAGGATGGGCAGTCTGCAACGGCAAGCCTCTTTTCTTGACAATTCCTGATTTTCTGTGTAAGCTTGCAATATGCTTTTTTCCCTATCCTAACACTTCAATCAGTTACAATCGAGGTTCTCATTGTGGGCAATGACGTTGCTGCGACGTTCCAACCCATTGTAAAATCACCACGCCTGAACTCTGTTGACTTGCTTCGCGGAGTCGTTATGGTGATCATGGCGCTTGATCATGTACGGGATTTTTTTACAGACGTCCGTTATGACCCGCTTGATCTCACGCAGACAAGCGCAGCGTTGTTTATGACTCGCTGGATTACGCATTTCTGCGCGCCAACGTTTGTGTTTCTTGCAGGCTCAGGCGCGTTCCTGGCCGGATCCCGCGGCAAAACGAAGACGGAGCTTGCAAAATTTCTTTTTTCACGCGGTCTCTGGCTTGTGTTTCTGGAGTTGACATGGGTGCGTTTTGGATGGTTCTTCAATCTTGATTATTCGTTTACGATTGGCCAGGTAATTTGGGCAATCGGCTGGTCGATGGTTGTGTTGGCGGGCTTAATTTTTCTTTCTATTCGAACAATTACTGTCTTTGGCATCGTGATGATTGCGACGCACAATATGTTTGACCATCTTGCACCTGAACAGGTGGGAGTCTTTGGATGGCCGTGGCAAATACTTCATGCAGGAGGAATTATTCCGTATGCGCCCGGATACGTGTTCTTTGCAGTGTATCCACTGATTCCGTGGATTGGAGTCATGGCTGCCGGGTATGGTTTCGGTTCGATACTTACCAAGGAAGAAACTCTGAGAAAAAAACTCCTGCTTCGACTTGGGTTTGGGCTCACCGCTGCGTTTGTTATTATCCGTGCAACGAACCTGTATGGCGATCCATATCACTGGTCAACTCAGAAAGATCTGCTCTTTACATTCTTCTCATTCATTGGATGCGAGAAATATCCTCCATCTCTCCTGTACTTGTTGGTGACGCTCGGTCCCGCCATCATGTTACTTGTATTCTTTGAACGGGCGAAAGGAAGAGTTGCGGAGTTCTTTATCGTCTTTGGGCGCGTTCCACTGTTTTACTATATTCTGCACGTTCCGTTGATTCACGCGCTTGCCGTATCAATTGCTTACGTCTTTGGAATTAGTGTTCCGTTCATGTTTCAGAACATTCCTCCGTGGGAATGGCCAACGGGCTATGGCTATGGTCTGCCAGTCGTGTACGTTGTCTGGGCTGCTGTTATTGCAATACTGTACCCTGTCTGCCGTTGGTTTGCCGATGTCAAGCGTAGACGGAAGGATGTGTGGCTGAGTTATTTGTGAGTAGATAAGTTTGTGGAGTTCATGGAGGTTATGGAGTCTTGCACCACAAACTCCAAAGACCTGATTTGTTACCTCATTTCGTTTCTTATCTTAAGGGGCGCGAATGGCGCGTCTTTCCAATTCATCCCTCGAGCCCAAGGGCTTAAAGGGGCGAGTTCAAAATAGGCAGGTGGTCCAGGAGCTTAAAGATGGAAACCGTCTTGGATGCAGCCATCTTGTGGAACTCTATCAAGACCGACTTTTGAACGAGGCAATTCATGTGTTCCATGTGGATGCGCTTGATGCTGAAGAAGTAGTCAGCGATGTGTTGCTGGCGGTGGTGGACAAGATTCAAGTGTTTGAATTCAAGCGGACAGATGGCGACTTCCACCTCTGGGTGATGACTATTTTCAGAAACAGGGTGAGTGATTTTTTCAAACACAAGGCTCTGAGAGATGGATTGTTGGAAACTTTTGAAGAGTCACGCATTGAAAGCGAAGTGGAATACTCGAACACCGAAAGGGAAGTTGTTGCATCCATAGTCCGACAGTATGAAGAAACTCTTCGCGAACCTGACGGACCTGAAAATGCTTCGCCGGCTTTGCAAGCAATTGCAGATACACTTGAAGAAATGGAAACATGGGAACGCGTGCTCCTTCGCTGCCGGGCGTTGGATGTCTCGTACGAGGAAATTGCCGGTTATACTGGCAAGCCTGTGAAACAGCTTAAAGTCTATCACGCACGCGTGAAAAAGAAATTCACAAAGCTTCTTGCTCAAAAGTATCCGAAGTTGATGGAACACAACGTAGAAGCCCTGAAGGTAATATGAAACGAGACCAGATTGACGTACTCCTGCAACTTGCGTACCTGGAAGGAAAGATCAAAACCCACGGTGCGTACGAGAAATCGGTTCTGCGAAAGAAGCCGGCAATTGAAGCCTCTGCAGAATCGCGGAACGCATTACAGGCCCGCCTCGAGACGGCGCTTACAGCAAAACACTCGTCTGTTGAAATACCAATGACAGTTGGTATGTTTCTTCGGAACGTCAGAGTGGAGCAATCCATTCGTTCTCAGGAAATCTTTGCACGTGTCGGGCTTTCCCAGAACATTTACCGGATGTTGGAGCAGGACAGGATTTCACCATTGAAGATTTCAGTCGCGGCGTGGAAAAAATTCGGACAGCTCTTCAACCTTTCTTCGAACGCCTTGGTCGAAATGGTTCGCCGAACGCACCAACTTGTGTTTTTCAGGCCTGCATTCAGGACCACGCTTGCCCGATACGATTCCCGCAAGAACAAGACGATGAAAGCAGCAACGCTGGAAAAAGCTGCTCAGGAACTTTACACAAGAGCTGTTCTTACACTGCCACCGGAAGAAGAAAAGAAACTTAACGCTCTGCTGGATTCAATCTCGGGCTGATCTCAGTGCTTACTTCCACGGACAACCGCCGCGCGATATGTGGTGCGATTGCGCAGGATATGCTCTCGCAGTTTGCCCGGAATGGTGGAGAGATTACTCCTCCTGTTCC
>JBGPGQ010000242.1:0-5246 GCA_041483995.1 Bacteroidota bacterium | reverse complement strand
GATGGTTGAATATTCCTTGCGTCCATCTTCCACTTCTGCGATATCAGAAAGTTTAATATCGCCTCCCTGTTTCGATTGCCCGATAACAAGATCACGGATCTCGTCAATGGAACTGAACTTACCTGCAAGGCGCACAATGTACTGGACTTCCGCCTGTTTCACTTTACCGGTGGGAAAATCAAGATTGGAGGACTTTAGGAATTGCGCCACTTGAACAAGCGAAAGACCGTAGGATCTGAGTCTTTGCGCGTCGACATTAACTTTGATCTCCCGTTCATCGCCTCCCACAAGCGTAATCTGGCCGACACCTGCGAGTTTTGCAAGGCGGGGCTGGATGCGATCCTTGATCAACTGGTAGAATTCCCGTGACGGCATGTTGGCCGTAACACCCATACGCAGAACAGGGAACTCATCAAGCGCAAACTTTGTCAGGGTCGGGCTTTTCGCATCGGTCGGCAACTGTGATACGACTTCGTTCACTTTCCGTTGTGCATCTTGAAGTGCAATATTGATATCCGCGCTCATCTGGAATTCAATTGAAACAATGGAGATTCCCTCCCCTGAGGTTCCATATACAGTCGAGACCTTGTCGATTCCTGAGATCGCATCCTCAATCAGTTTTGTCACCGACGTCTCTACCTCGTTAGGTGAGGAGCCCGGATAGATCGTGATGATGGTGATCCACGGAGGGGTAATCTTCGGAAGCAGCTCGTATTTGAGTTGCGTGTAGCTGAACAACCCGACCACGGTGAGTGCAGAGAATATCACAACAATAAGTGACGGACGTTTTATTGATAATTCTGTAAGTGTCATTGCTTTCTCCTATTGGAAATCCCACACCGGCAAAGTACGTTATGATGTCCTACCGTACTACAGTAACCGCAACATTGTCCTTGAGATTGTTTTGCCCATTGACAACAACAGTGTCCCCCTCTTTCAGTCCTTGCACCACAACAAGATTGGTCCCAACTTCCTGTCCAACAACCAAGCTTCTGCGTTTGGCAACGTTGTTCTGCACAACGAATACTTGAGGCTCTTTCAGGCTGCCTACTAACGCTTCACGTGGGATGAACAACACCAGGTTGTTTCCAAGGGAGACAAAAGCAACTCTTCCAAACATCCCGGCTTTTAGTGGATGCTGTTTGTTGTTAGGCAGACCGATCTCCACCGGGTACGTGTGCGATTCATCAGCTTTCGAGCTGACGCTCTGTATCTTTCCTGTGAACCTCACTCCTGGATACACATCGGTGGATACCTCCACAGGATCTCCGGTCTTGAGCTTGAACGCATCCCGTTCAGCGACGTTCAGCTTCACTTTCAACCTCGAAATATCCACGACATTGGCAACGACCATTCCCGGCTGAACCATGGTGCCAAGGTCAACAGGCCGGCCAACAACAGTACCTGAGATCGGGGTTGTAATTTTCGTATCGCGATATTCCCGCCGTGCTTTAATATATTGCGCCTCGGCAATTTTGAACGCCTGCCAGGCATTCTCCTTCTGCCACTCCGTTGCAGCATGTTCCTCGCGTAACGACTTGAACCGCTCCATATCCTTTCTCGCACGCTCGTAGTTGACCTCGGCTTTCTCGAATTCAGCCTTCTTCAGCTCGTCATCAATTTGCACGAGCGTTGAACCCGCAGTTTTGTAATCGCCAACCTGTGCCCGGATCATCGTAACGCGTCCTTGTGTCTCCGACACAATTGCAACATCGTTGCTCGCATTGATTGTGCCGACCAGCGAAAGCGTTTCTGAAAGTGTCCGACTGCTGACAGGCACGACGGATACCGGGTATGAGGAAATGATGTTGTTCTGTGAATTGGCTGTCATCTGCGCCTTATTGAAGAGCAAGACACCTATGATCGCACCGAGAACAAGTGTACCAATGATCGTGAGCTTAATTCTGTTCATGGCTTCTCCAGTATGTATTGTCATTCATTCTTATACATCATTCTGCTTTTTCACCACCAATAGCTTTTTGTAGCCTCGCCTCAGCCAATTCATAATCAACCAAGACCTGAGTGTAATTCGTTCTTGCTTGTAATAACGATACTTCGGCATCAAGGAGGTCTGTGTTTAGTGCAAGTCCTTCTTTGAAGCGCTGGTTGGTGGTGCGATGATTCTCCTCTGCCGCCTTGACACCTTGCTCCGCCACCGCAATTCGCTCTTTGGCCTGGTTAAGATTGAGGTATGTCTGGGTAATTTCCAGTGTTATTCCATCCTGAAGCTGACCAAGAACATCCTTCGCTTCGGCAAGCTGTGCCTGCGCCTGATCCGTCTGATGCAAGGTTGTTCCCCAATTCCAGATGTCCAGCGAAACCCCTACGCTTACATCCCACGTATCGTCAAACCTGTCAACATTTGGGACAATGCGCTGGTTTGGACGATTATAATAATAATTGCCAGCAAGATAGATCTGAGGGAACCATCCTGATTTAGCGGCGGTAACCCCCGCTTCACTTGCTTTCACCCTGTAGTCCATTGCCTTCAGCTCCGGCCTGCTCTCTAATGCAGTATGTACCAACGCGTCCAGCTCGGCAAACTCTGCCGGGACATGATGATGCACCTCTGACTCCAGCTCAATTTTTGTAGCTAGCGATATACCGACAACATTGTTAAGCCCGATATTCGCAAGTTGAACCGCATTGTTTGCATCTATTTGATGGAGTTGAGCATCGGACAACTGCACTTGTACTTTCAGTAGATCGTTTGTTGTTGCCATGCCCTGATCCATCATGCTTTGAACATCCTTGAGATGGGCCTGGACTTGACTGACATTCTCATCGATGACTTTCTTGAACTCAATTGCCTTGAATAAACTCCAGTATGCAACTCTGATATTGTAGACCAGGTCCGCTTTATCCTTCGAATATTCCTGGGCCGTTGCTTGAGCATTGAAATCGGCTGCATCCGAAACCGCGTTGAGACGAAATCCTGTGAACAACGGCTGCTGCACAGAGACCTTGATATTGTAGTTGTTCACAATGGTCGGCGACAGCGTGAACTTGCCTGTGCCCAATCCAAGCTGTGGTGGTAGTGACAATTCAAACGGCGGTACATCGCTCAAGCGTGTGTAAGAGCCACCGAGTTTGAGCGACGGCAACCGTGACGCGTTTACTTCGCCGGCCTTTGCATCGGCATAGTTTACCCTCATCAACGACGAATGCAGAGTTTTGCTGTTTGTCAGTCCTAGCTCAATGGCTCTTTCCACCGTAAGCTGGAGTTGCTGTGAGTACCCCGTAATGGGAAGCGCGAAGACTATGAGAATTGATGCGAAGAATTTTGATACGTTCATAATTGATCCTGATAAGTGTTGTGCTTCGATTCGATGTCTTGCTACTCGGTGGCTACACCACCATCGATGGGTACTCTTCCTTCGCCTTCTCAGTCATCATACCTTCAACGAGCAACGCGTTGGATTGTCGCAACACCGCTTCAAGATCGACCCCCATCCTTTCTTTCCAATAATCGTCTTTGCGATCGATCTGTCTCATGAGACCGTTGGAGTTGGACCAGAGCATAATTGCGACCTGTTTCGGGTTAAGGTTTTTCTGGATTACTCCTTCATCAATGCCGCGTTGGATCAGGTTGATAATGAGCTGCCAGATTCTGCCATTTTGTTCTGCGCAATTCGCCTGCATCTCTTCAGAGACTTGTGTGTGAAGCTGTGGATTCTCGAAAAAGTAGAACATTCGGAAGTAGTTTCGGTATTCCTTGAAGTAATCGTAATATGCCTCGCCCAAATTTGCGATGAGTTTGAGCGTGGGCTCCCCGGTGGAAAGGGCCTTGCTGAACATTTTATACATGATTTGAGATCCACGGATCAGGACTGCAAGATAGAGATCCTCTTTGCTCCTGTAGTATAGGTATAGGGTGCTTTTGCCAAGCTCAGCAGCTTCCGCTATTTCATCCATTGTGGCAGCCTGCAGTCCCTTGTCAAAGAAGATCTTCTCGGCAGCACTGATTATCTCTTCACGACGTTGTTCTTTCTCTCGTTCTTTTCGCTCATTTATTCCCATTATGTACTCCGGTTCTTTTTATGACTTATAGTCATTTACTAAATGATAATATAATGCTACTTTGGGTCGTTGTCAAGACAAATCTTTATTTTATGACTGATGGTCGGTGTACGGGGTGGTTTTAGAAAAGTTTCACAGTTCGAGAAGGAAAATCATAAAGGAACCAAGGGCTTCAACAGGTAACGCTCAGCATCGAAGAAACACCATCGATGAACGAGCAAACGCAGACTGTAGCAATCAACTTTGTTCTAGATACAGACAATTCATCTTCATCCAAGGAAACATTGTGTGCACAAAACACTTTTTGTTTCTACCCAGAGGTGTTATATTATTATTGATTGTTACGCCTTTCCAGAAACCTCGAATTTGATCCACTGAGAGCCCATTAGCAGAGGAGAGCACGGATGGAAGCCGCGAAGGAACCCATATATGCGAGTGTCAAGACATTGCCTCAGGGTGCAAGTTATGGGGAAAAAGGCACTATAACGAAATACTCGAACCGGATCCAAGGATTCGCATACGGGGGTGCAGCAGCCCTTGTAGTGATCATTGGATTGAGATCGGTGTACGGTCGGGCAATCCCATCGTGGATTGTCATTGGCGGTTTGCTTCTTGAGGCCGTCCTGCTGTTGATGATCGCAGCCGTCTACTACTTCACTCCCGAAGAAAAAGGGGGAGCTCAACCATCAACAGAGAGTCAAATCCTCAAGAGCGAGAAGGAAATCCTGGGCCTGCTTCGTAATAACGTTTTGCAGGGAGAGGGTGAGATTCTCGGTGTGCTGCGAGATGATCTCATTTCACAACAGCAACAGATTCTACTAACGCTCCAGCAGCAGTCGAAATCCCTCAGCAATATTGAGGAACAGATCACCATGCTGCTCAAGAGTGAAGTGGACAACATCGTGCAGGCAAAAGTCCAGGAGCTTTTTACCGGTTTGATTCGCAGAGAAGCCGAGAAGGATATTAAAGGAAAACTGAGCGAGTGAGAATCGAGATCGTTCAACAATCCGTATGTGAGAACTCAGCACAATGAAACAGAAGACTTCTTTCTATTTTGTGCTATACATTGTTGCCATCGTGAATTTACTGGACGTCATCACCGAGCGGGACGAAGCCCAGGACGAAATGGTGACTATTTTACTGCGGAAGATCTCATCGCCACCGGTGCTTTCTACGCGCGATACCGTCATCTGGACGGCAAATGACAGCTGGCGGGTCATGATTTC
>JBGPGQ010000241.1:0-5263 GCA_041483995.1 Bacteroidota bacterium | reverse complement strand
TACCAAGTGTGCCGCTTGTCCTTACATCGGGAATCATTATGGCTGTCGGCATGTGGTTGCCACATTCTGGGCTAGCGCCATCGCTGGGATTTACAGAACTACCGGCTCTGTACTGGCCGATTTTATTATTGACTCTTCTCTGCTATATTGTTCTTACCCAGGCAGCTAAGGCGTTCCTATTGCGAAGGAACTGGATTTGAGTGACACCGGAAGAAACGCATGGAGCATATCCAGAAGAAGCCGGGCCTTGGCAGAAACGGAAATTGATCTGCAAATTCCTATCTTGTGCCATCATGCAATCTCCTGATGAAATCCGCCCCAATCCCGATGCCTTGCTCCATGCGCTGAAGAAGGAGGAGCAACAGGCATCAAAAGCAAAGCTCAAAATCTTCTTCGGTATGTCTGCCGGTGTTGGCAAGACCTATGACATGCTGAAATCAGCCCACGAAGCGCGAGCAAAGGGAATTGATCTCGTCATCGGCATTGTTGAAACACATAAGCGACCTGAGACCGAGGCGCTACTTGCCGGACTTCCCATCATTCCCCGCAAGAAAGTCGAGTACAAGGGAACGCTGCTTGAAGAGATGGACCTTGACGCCATCATATCAAGGAAACCACAAATCGTCCTCGTAGACGAGCTTGCCCATACTAACGCTCCAGGCAGCAGACATACGAAGCGGTATCAGGATGTTCTTGAGTTGCTTGACCACGGCATAGATGTGTATACAACTCTCAACGTGCAGCACATAGAGAGTCGCGCTGATACTGTTGCTCAAATCACGGGTTCGACCATCAGAGAGACAGTCCCTGATTCAATCCTCGAACAGGCAAATGAAGTTGAGCTAATCGATATTCCACCCGATGAGTTGCTGAAGAGGTTGTCAGAGGGAAAAGTCTATACTCCCGAACGTTCGCAACAGGCGATCCAGAACTTTTTTCAGAAGGGAAACCTCACAGCGCTCCGTGAGATGTCGCTCCGCCTCACGGCAGAACGGGTCGATCATCAGTTGCGCGACTATATGCAGACGAAGCAGATTTCCGGTCCATGGAAGTCCGGCGTACGCCTGCTTGTCGGCATCAGCGCGAGTCCTCACAGTGTATCACTCATTCGGTGGGCGAGGCGCATGGCGTACACCATGGACGCAACATGGATTGCACTGTACGTAGAAACTGCAAGAGTGCTTCCGGATTCCGAAAAGACCCAGCTAGCGAAGAACATCAAACTGGCGCGCGAGTTGGGAGCGGAAATCATTACGACAGCAGATGAAAATATCGCGGAAGCTCTTGTCCGCGTTGCACGGCAGCAGAACGTAACACAGTTGCTTGTTGGAAAGCCCCGTCGCACACTTTCCTTCAGGAAAAGTCTCATGGATCAGGTCATCGAACGCAGCGGTAATCTGGATGTGTATGCTATTGGCGGTGAAGAATCACCCGCTGGGCGGACGACCTTTTCTCTTCCCGAAATTCACTCCGGATTGGTACAGTACGGACTTGCGGCTGGAATTGTGTGCCTTGTTTCGCTGCTATGTTTTCCTTTGAACAGCATCATCGGCTACCAGACGGTAGCACTTATCTTGTTGCTTGTTATTGCTCTTTTGCCGTTGAGGCTTGGAGCGGGTCCTGTGTTGTTAGCGGCGGGGTTCAGTGCGCTGATTTGGGACTATTTTTTCATCCCGCCCAGGTTTACTTTTGCGATCAGTACAGCACAAGACATCCTCATGCTTGTGACGTATTTTGCCATTGCGACGGTGACAGGAACACTAACTGCCCGCATCCGTGCGCGTGAGAAAGCCGTCCGATCCCGCGAAGAGCGTGCAACGGCGCTCTACACACTCACGCGTGATCTGTCGAATGCACCAAATCAGGACGAGGTTGCAAAAGCTGCCGTAACAAACATCCGGCGGTTCTTCAAGGCAGAAGTTGCCATGTTTCTTAGCGATCAGGATGGCGATGTGTTCACCGAAGCTCATCGAACGAGTACGTTCACTGTTGACGAAAAGGAATTCAGTGTTGCTGCGTGGGTATATTGGAACGAGAAGAAGGCGGGAAGATTTACAGACACGCTTCCTTTTGCCACCGCAACATACTATCCGATGTCCGGCCCGCGCTACCCGCTCGGTGTTATCGGCGTGAAACCCGCCGCAGAAGATCGACCCACGATTGACCAGGAAGTCTTGCTGGAGAATTTTATCCGCCAGATTGCTTCGACGCTTGAGCGTGAACAGCTCAATGAGATGACGAAGAAATCCATTGCATTGGCAGAGTCTGACAGATTGTACAAGACTTTGTTTGACTCAATCTCCCACGAACTGCGAACACCCATTGCAGCGATCGTGAGCGCTTCCGAAGGCTTAATGGATGCAAGCAGCATCGCTCAAGAACCGTTACGCCGTGACTTGAACACCGAAATTCACACGGCAGCGGAGCGGCTTAACCACCTTGTTGAAAACCTTTTGGATATGACCAGACTTGAATCCGGCAGGATTGCGCCTGTTCTTGATTGGACAGACATTCATGATGTCATCAACAGCGCAGTACGAAAACTTCGTCGCGAACTCTCTCATCATGTTGTGACGATAGATGTCCAGGCTGAGATGCCACTGGTAAAATTAGACTTCGGCCTCATGGAGCAGGCGATCACAAATCTTCTTCTCAACGCGTCGCTGTACACGCCGAAGAGGTCCAAGGTGCACGTCCGCGCATTCGTCGAAGGCAGTGAGTGTGTTATCGTTCTCACGGACAACGGGCCGGGCTTTCCTAAAGAGGCACTGCAAAAAGTATTTGAGAAATTCTATCGCGTTCCAGGTACGAAAACGGGTGGAACAGGACTTGGACTATCCATCGCTCGTGGTTTTGTAGAGGTGCATAAGGGGACAATGAAAGTCGAAAACAGCTTGGAAGGTGGAGCTCGGTTTACCATCCGGTTGCCGGTGCAAGTTGGAAACCACGCGGAGATGCCTCGCACATGAGCAATCAACCAACTGTCCTCGTTATTGACGATGAAATTCAGATCCGTCGTCTCCTTCAAATCACGCTTGAAGCCGCTGGATACAAAGTCATTCTTGCGGTGTCGGGGGAGGAAGGCACGCAACAAGCGGCAATGGCTCGTCCAGAAATTATCATTCTGGATTTGGGATTGGGGGATGCCGATGGTATCGACATATTGAAGAAAATCCGGGAATGGTCAACGATACCTGTTCTCATTCTCTCTGTCCGTGCCAGCGAGCAGGATATCGTTGCAGCCCTTGATGCAGGAGCTGACGATTATTTAACGAAGCCGTTTCGTTCAGGGGAATTGCTGGCGAGAGTGCGTGCAGCTCATCGGCATCATCAGTCAACGGAACAGGGAACTGTGTTTCAGACGGGTCAGCTTGTCGTCGATCTTACAAGCCGCACCGTAAAGAAGGGCGGTGAGATCGTGAAGCTCACTCCAACCGAATATTCTTTGTTGTCCCTCTTTGTCCGCAACGCCGGAAGGGTTCTCACGCACAAGTACATCCTCGAACAAGTGTGGGGGCCAACCTTCCAGGAAGAATCCCAATACTCCAGAGTGTACGTCGGCCAGCTTAGGAAAAAGCTGGAAGACGATCCCTCCAATCCACAACTTCTCTTGACTGAATCCGGCATCGGTTACAGGTTGGCCGTCGAAGATTGAATTGAGAAAAGAACCCCGCGCATCTTACCCCTTCATCATCTGATGCACAAATCGTGCGATCGCCGGCGATGAAGTTAATCCAGGCGATTCAATTCCGATAAGATTAATGAGACCGGGAAGGTTTCTGTCCGCTTCATGTTTTATGATAAAGTCCTTCGGCGGTTGTCCCCTTGTCTGGAGTTTGGCCCGTATGCCGCTTATATCTGGCGTTAGATCCTGATCCTTAATGCTTGGAACAATTCTGCGGACGGAATCTGCAAATGCTTTTCGTTTAGATTCATCAACAGTGTAGTTGAGCTTGCGGTCGGGAAGGTATTCCACATCGGGGCCAAATTTTATTCGACCACCAAGATCGACAAGTGCATGGACACCGAGTGATTCTTTTGGGGGCATAGGATACACGAGGTGCGTGACGATGTTTTTGAGTGAGTCGGTTAGCGAGAAGTAACTTCCCTTACAGTAATGCAGCCTGTATCCTGCTGCTTCGACATCGATTCCTGCAAGTGATGCAATGGTGTCGCTCTCCAATCCTGCTGCGTTGATAACCCACTCTGAAGTGAAGCTTGACTGCTGACCATTCTCGTTGATCGTAATCCGGAAACTATCAGAGCACTTTTCGAGGCCGACAACCTCGCAATGTGTCTGGATCTCCGCGCCGTTCTCCTTCGCAACATGAAAGTAATAATCCATCAATCCATGGGCGCTGATGATGCCTGTGGAAGGTGAAAGGATGCCTCCAACTGATGCTATGTTCGGCTCGAGGTCATGCACGTGCTTCGGTGTGATGAGTTTGAGTTCCGCACCGTTTGCAAGTCCGTGATGGTATAGAGTGTCCAATGCCGCAAGTTCATCCTGTGTAGTTGCCGTGATCACTTTTGTGATCTTTCTAAAAGGAATATCATGCGAGGAGCAAAGCTCGTACAAGTGATTTCGTCCTTCAACGCAAAGTCTGGCCTTGAGGGAATTGTGAGGATAATAAATGCCGGCGTGAATGACTTCGCTGTTGCGGCTGGATGTCTCCTGCCCGTACTTTGCATATCGCTCAAGTACATAGAGAGGGGAATAGTGACGGGAAAGGTGTGCCGCAATGGCCAAACCGACTACACCTGCGCCAATGATTGTTACTGAAGTATCCGGCATGATTTGCGAAGTAGGTTGTTGTGGTGTTGTTTTGGAACAATATCACGTTGGGAAATGGTTTCGCCCGCTAGAGAATAGAAACCCTTGTAAAATATATGAAGGCTTCTTCCGAAGAGCAAGGAATGAGTCTACGGTTGTACCATACCAATACACTGTTCAAATTCAGAACAGCGTTGGTCTGTTACTCTACTTCAACATTCGCATTAGTGGATAGGGATCGCCATTTTTTCCGAAAGGTCTTGAACAAAAGAAGTGGCATTGCTATTGGAGTACTGTGGGCAATGGAAATGAAGAATGTTCAAATGAGGCTCATGAGCAATACAACAAATTATACAACCGTTGCTGAAGATGAAAACAGCGTGATTGTACTCAATTCTCTGAGGGCAATTGAAGAACACATAGATCGTATTCGCTTACGAGGCGATTCTTCTTTCAGGACATTGCTTGATCTCGTTGAGATTGCAAAGG